>JANXAA010000219.1 GCA_025061865.1 Acidobacteriota bacterium
TTGCACCAGCGATGAAACGTCTGGATGGCCCATACGTACTGGCACCCCCGCCAGAGGAGCTCGAGTTCTCGCTCCCGCTGGGCCCACATCTGCCAGCTGGGAAGCGCTAGGCCTGCCATGATTTCAATCATCACTAAGCCGAGCATCAACGAAAGCAGGGCGATACCCGCCGCCCATCGCCGGGGTCGGCCCCTCCACGGGGTCCCCTTGGGACCTGCCGGGATTCGCATGATTGTACCTCCCTGAGCCTCGTTCGTTCAGCTCGGGAGTCGCTGGGTCCCTTGCGCTATGCTCTTTGCCTGATAAGGACCCTTCGCGGGCCTCTCTTACGGCTGAAGGACTCCGCCCTTATAATGACCTGGAATGAGGAAAAAGTCGAGGAAAAAAGAAGAGGGGTTGAGGGTGGCGCCCGTCGCGCCACCCCGGTAAGGGCCTGGGTCTCAGGGAAGTCCGGGAAGCAGGGTGCAAATCGAATGCCAAACGGCTGCGATTCGGCTGGAGAGGCCCGACCCTCTCCCCAGGTAGGAACCGCCGGCTTCTACCGGGCACCTGAATGTATAATCGTTTTACATACCGTAATAGATGGTGTTGTGAAAACATACATCCATACCAGGGGGGACTCAGACTTTGGGACGGCGGGCCGCCGTAACGGCGTGGCGGGGCCGGAAAGCTGCCGCCGAGGAAGACAGCCGGAGCCGCTTCGTCCCGTCATCATGCGGCTCGAAAACCGTCCTTCTTGGACGGTTGGGAAGGCCGAGGGGACGCCCGCTGCAGGGGGCTCCCCTCGGCTCTAAACCGGAAGAGAGGCCTGGATGCATCTGAAGCGGGCGACGCAATATGCGGTACGAGTCCTGATTTATCTGAACTTGCGGGGGGCGACGTATCCGGGCTGGGTCACCCGCCGGGAGATCGCCGAACGGCTCAACATCCCAGGGGTCTTCTTGGCTCGGGTATGCCGTCAGTTAGTCCGGTCGGGTTTAGTCGAGGTTCAGCGGGGACCCGGCGGCGGATTTCGCTTGGCGTCAGGCGTCGAGTCGGTTTCCGTCGGGTCGATTCTGGAGGTGCTGGAGGGGCCCCACTGGGCGGCGGCATGCATTTTGGGATTCCGTGAATGTACGGACGATCTGTGGTGTCCCTTGCATCCCCTTTGGCAATCGATCCGGGAGAGCCTGACAGCCACCCTTCAAGGATGGACCCTGACGGACCTCACGCGGGAGGCCTTGCGGCGGGGGCTGTCTATGGAGGCCGATAAGCCAAGAGGATAGAGCCCAAAGCCGAGTGCAAGGCGGGCCCTTTGCCCTCTGCTCTGGGCTCTATGCCTATTCGTATACCCGAGAAGTGGGAAAAGTCGATGCATTCGGGAGTCGCAAGACCCTTAGGCGACGACCTTTGGCCATCGGGACCGGTCCCGGCGGACGGTATCGGTGTACCTCGGCGCGTGATGACCTTCCTCCAGCAGTGTGTAGAAGACCGGACATTTCCGGGGGCCGTCGCCGGCCTATGGGAAGACGGCCGATGGCGGTGGCGGGCGTGGGTCGGATGGGCCTGTCTGGGGCCGGACCCAATTCCGATGATGTGGACGACCGCCTTTGACTTGGCATCCCTGACGAAGCCCTTGGGCGTAGCGGCCCGAGCCGTCTGGGGGCACTTGCGGGGCGTCTGGGACCTGACCCAGCCGTTGGCCGAGGCTCTGCCCGTCTTTGCGGAGGCTGTCCCGCCGAGGCGGAACCTCCGGTGGGTCGACGTCTTGAATCACCAGGCAGGCTTTCCGGCATGGGCGCCACTGTATGCGTTGAGTCGGAACTGCCGGGCGCGATGGCGCCTCTTATGCCGATGGCCCTGGACGTCTTCGGCCGAGCCCGTGTATTCGTGTCTCGGCTATCAGTGGCTGGGGCTGGGTTGGGCCCAAGCGGGGATCGACCTCGCCGGGTGGCTGTGGCAGAGGACTCGCCGGTGGTCGCCGGGGAGCATGCTTCAGTTTCGACCCGACCGCCGGAAGCGTCGGCGGATAGCCGCCACGGAGTGGAAGCGTCGGCACGAGCGGCAGATGCTTCGAGATTTTTGGAAAGACATGACGGCCATACAGGCCTGGGTCGGTCGCCCATTGCAATTTCGAGAAGATCCCCGTTGGTTTCCAGATCGCTTCCTCTGGGGCGAGGTCCACGACCTGAATGCATGGACCCTCGGGAGCGTCGCTGCCAACGCGGGTCTCTTTGGGAACGCGGAAGGTGTCGCCCGGGCGGCCCGATGGTGGCTGGCGTGGCGGCGGGCCCTGAGGCCTCTGGAATCCGATTTCTCGTCAGGCCCCTGGCGTTGGGGCTGGCAGGTGGGATGGCCCGGCAGCCCCGGGCAGCCGGCGTCCGTGTGGTCTCACACGGGTTTCACGGGCACGATGGTCGCTATCGATGAGCATCGCCTACGGATTTACGTGCTATTGACCAATCGAGTGCATCCGGAGGTACGACCCATCGCGATGAACGACGTCCGCCGGCGGTGGCTGTACCTATGCGGGGCCTCGAACGTGGCGTCTGGGTGACGGGTTAGTCGTCCATATCCCCGCCACCCATAAAGGGCTGAAATCGCAGGACCCGGTGAATCTGGGAGAGCTCCAGCATACTCATCAGAAAAATGTGCATTCGACGGGCCATAAATAGAAGTTGCTTGTGCTGGTAAGGGTCCAGCGGGGTAAATAGGTAATTTTTCGAGATGCCCTGGCCAACCGTTTTCGTCCACTTCCGAATCTCGACGAGCCAGTCCCGGACGTCCATTGGGTTGGACGTCAGGACCGACCAAAAGCTATACAGGGTGTGGTGTCGGAGGCCGAGGACGGGGACCCGGTACGTCGTCTGCCAGTCGATATGCTCGAGGACAGCGTCGGCGAACGTCTCTTCCAGGTGGGGTCGGACGGCCCAGTAGATGTAATCCAAGAGCCAACCCCCGGCGGCGAAGTGGCGGATTCGCTCCATCGGGTGTTCGCTGGCCCACAGCTGGAGCTCTTCTAAGAGTTCCAGCTCATACACCGTCGGTTGCCACGGCGGGCGGAAGGCCTCCAGGGAGGCCTGGGGGTTCCGTCGGAAAAAGTTGTGGAGCTCGCTCATGACCCGGAAGTAGTCCCGAATCTCCCGTCCGATTCGGAGGGCCCACATACGGAAGCGGCTGTTTTCCTCCTCGGGTCGGTGCTCGACCAGTCGATAGCCCAGCATTTGCAGGGTCTCGCTCATATCCAACCGAAAGCTGACCCGCAAGGGATGGACCTCCGGGCACAGGACCGTAAAGGCCCGCTTGAAAGGGTCGTAAAATAAAACGCGGTGATTGTATTCCCGACAGGCTTCGTAGGCCAGGAGCATCAAGGGCTTCGTCCCGCCGGCCAGGTTCAGGATCAGCTCTCCCGGCGCATACTGCTGGGCGATCCGAGAGCAGACCCGATAGATCTGAAAGGGCTTGAAGGCGTCGATCTCGATAAGCTCGATGTACTGGCAGAAGGGTCGGGACTGTTCGACCAGAAAATCCCGCAGGCGATGCGTCCGGGGCGTCAAAATCAAATGGTGCTGCCGGGGCCGGAACTGGCGCACGGCCAAGAGGTCTGGCAACCGGTGATACCCCACGATGGTGATCATACCGGCGATTCCGGTTTCCATCGTCCACCTCTCCTCTAATCACACGATTCACGGTTGAATTCCTTCAATTTGTACCCAGTCCCCTGCACCCTCTGGGCCTCACGCAGCAGACCCATCGAGGCGGGAACGACGCAAGGGACGAAGAGAGAGTCTACACCCGCCCCTGTATCCCGTGTGGAATCGAGAATCGAGGCCCCCCTAAGAAAGGACCGGTCTGGGATGTTAACCGGCCCCGGCACGACCCTCTCCCGATGCCCGTCGGTCCCCCTCTCGGCTTCCCACCTTACCACGGTTCTCCCCTTCCCCTCATCTCTCACGCAAGACCCTTCGGGTAAGGGGCATTATACCACAAGTTCGGGTTACTCCAAATCGATGAGAAGTAGGCAGACAGGGAGGGGAGTGCAGGTCTCCAGTCTACTTTCCAGGCGTCGCTGGGGGATGGAGGTCGCTCGCCCGCTATCTCCTTAGAACCGAGCGGCTCTATCAAGCAGAGACCCTTTTCAGGAATCCCGCGGATCCCCCGATGGCGGGACGACCGGTAAGTCACCCATACCGAGTTGGTGAACCCGAGCCAGGTGGGATAGACTGCTATTGGCAGGCGGAGGAAGCGGCGTGGCCATTCCTTAAGCCATTTCTTTAAGGTCTGCCTGCCCAAGCATTCGGGGCACGACGTACGCGACTCACTGTGTTCACCCTTTTTACCCGGCCCGATTCATCCCTCAAGTGTCCCTCGGCACGTCCTGGAATGCTACCCCGTCGACCGTCGGCCGGCGGTCGTCCTGGACCCCTTCGCCGGCGTCGG
>JANXAA010000021.1:0-4733 GCA_025061865.1 Acidobacteriota bacterium
ATGCCGGAGGTCCGAAAGGTCATCGACCTGGCCCACTCGATGGGCCGCCCCGCCCTTTTATCGGGGGCTGGGCCAGCCGTTGCCGTCTTGACGACGGAAGCCTCGGCGGCGGCCGAGTTCTTAGAGAAGCTTGCGCGGGACCGGACCTATCGTTCCTGGTCATGGCGCTTCACGCGTATCGACCGCCGGGGCTTGGTCGTCCGACCTTACCGGCCCCTCATAAAGAAGCGTCTCTTGGAAACGATCCAGACGTCTCGCCCCGTCACTGACACGAAAGTCTCAGCGGACTGAAGTCTGCGGGCCTTACGGGGCTTCCAGGGCCTGCCGGAGGTCGGCAATCAGGACTTCGGCGGGTTCGACGCCGATGGACAGCCGTACCAGGTTGGGACCGATCCCGAGACGCCGCCGGATCGTATCGTCGACGTGCAGATGCGAAGTCGTCACCGGCTGGGTCACCAGCGAGTCCACGCCGCCCAGGCTGGCGGCCCGATGGAAGACCGAGAGACGGTCGATCAGGGCCTGGGTCGCCACCATGTCGCCTTCGTAGGCAAAGCTGACCATCGTACCGAAGGCCCCCATTTGCTCCTGAGCGATGGCGTGGTCGGGATGAGACGGCAGGCCGGGGTAAAAGACTTGCCGGACGCGGGGATGGTCCGCTAAGAAGCGGGCGACCTGAAGGGCCGTCTCACACTGGTGAAAGACCCGCAGAGACAAAGTCTTCAGACCCCGGTGGACCATGAAGGCGACCATAGGGTCCATGACGCCGCCCAAGAGCTTCCGCAGGTCCCATATCGGGCGGAGCCAGTGCCGGAGGCCGACGACAAAGCCCCCCATCACGTCGTGATGCCCGCCGAGGGCCTTCGTGGCACTGTGGACGACTAAGTCAAAGCCGAACATGAGGGGCTGTTGCAGGACAGGCGTGGCGAACGTATTGTCGATGACGGCCAGGGCGCCGACCTGATGGGCGGCCTCGGCGATCCGCCGCAAGGGCAGGACCCGTAGAGTCGGGTTCGTCGGCGACTCGACGTACACGACCTGAGGACGGGTCTCGCGAAGCAGGTCCGGTGTCAGCTCGTCGGGGTCGGCAAAGGTGACTCGGATGCCCCACCGGGGGAGGACGTCGGCCAGGAGTTCGACGGTCCCGCCGTACAGGGTGCTCAGGGCCAAGACGTGGTCGCCCTGCCGGAGAAAGGCCAGGAGCGTCGTCGAAATGGCGGCCATGCCGGAGGCGAAGGCGAGGGCGTCTTCGCCGTTCTCGAGGGCCGCCACGGCTTCCTCGACGGCCCGGACGGTCGGATTGTCCCACCGCGTGTAAATCGGCTCGGCGGGTGCCCCCGTTTCAAACCGGCGGGTCGCCGCTCGAGCCGCCTCGACGAGTTCTTCGGACCGGTCGAACTCGAAGGTCGCTGACCACCAGACGGGTGGATGGAACGGACGTGCGGTCATGGGAGATTACCTCCGGGCAAGATGCAAGATGCGCCATCCAAACGACCCCGCTTGGGTCGCGCATCTCGCGTCGTGCATTCCTGTCAAGTCGCCGGCCAGCCGCCTGGGAAGGGGTCGTATCGTGGGTTTGAAGACCGGTGACTATGGGTCTGCCTTCCGCTCGTCGGCCGGGCAACTTGACCTCTCGACCCGATGTGGCTATGTTATCCAGGGACATGGACATTGGGAAGCGGGTAGCATGGCCAATCGTTATACCGAGCGGGTCGTTCGGATTCTGAACTTCGCCCGACAGGAAGCCATCGAGGCGGGGAGCAACCTCATTGAGGTCGAGCACTTGCTCCTGGGGATGCTCCGAGACATGAGTGACCCGTTGATCGTCCTGCTTCGGCGCTTTCGCTTGGAACCCCGCGAGATGTACGCCGAAATCCAGCGCCGCATTTCCCAGTCGTCGCCCTTTTACATCAACGAACCCCGCTTGTCTTCTCGAGCCGAGCGGGCCCTGGACTTTGCCGTAAAAGAGGCCGAGGCGATGGGGACAAAGACGCTGGGGCCCGAGCACATCTTGCTGGGGATCCTGCGGGTCGAGGACAGCTTTGCCTGCCGGTACTTGCGCTTGCGGGGCTTGACGCCCAACCGTGTCCGGCAGGAGCTGGTCCGGATGAGCAAAAACCGGGCCCTCGTCTTGAAGAACGCCCGCTTTCCGAAGGATTCCCCGATCCTCAACGAATTCTGTCGGGACCTGACGAGTTATGCCGAGAACAATCTCCTGGACCCGCTGATCGGCCGGGAACGGGAGGTCGACCGGGTCATCCAGGTCTTGTGCCGGCGGACGAAAAATAACCCTGTCCTGGTCGGCGAACCGGGCGTCGGCAAGACGGCCATCGTCGAGGGCCTGGCTCAACGCATCGTGGCCGGTCAGGTCCCGTCGGGTTTGGCCGAGCGGCGGATCCTGAGCTTGGACCTGGCGGCCCTCGTGGCCGGCACGAAGTACCGGGGCCAATTTGAAGAACGCATGCGGGCCCTCATCCAGGAACTCATCGAGAACCCGGAAGTCATCTTATTTATCGATGAGGTCCACACCCTCGTGGGCGCTGGTTCGGCCGAGGGCTCCTTAGATGCGTCTAACATCCTGAAGCCGGCCTTATCCCGTCGGGAGATTCAGTGTATCGGGGCGACGACGCCGGCCGAGTACCGCAAGTATTTTGAGCGGGACCGGGCCCTCGAGCGTCGGTTCCAGCCGATCTACGTGCGGCCCTCGACGGAAGGGGAGTCCTATCAGATCCTGCAGGGTATCAAGACCCAGTACGAAGAGTACCACCACGTCCATTACACCGACGAGGCCCTCCGGACGATCGTGTACTTGGCCAGCCGTTACATCACTGAGCGGGTCCTGCCGGACAAGGCCATCGACCTGATGGACGAATGCGGGGCCTACGTCAAGATCATGGCCGAAAACGAGGAGCTCGCCCGGCGGGGCCGGTCGACCGACGGCGAGGCCGAGACGTGGCTGGAGTCGGCGGAACGGGGCGGTGGGTCCGAGGGAGCCTCGACCGAGGGCGAGGCCGACGAGGCCGGTGATTCGACGGTCCGCTACGTCGTCACCGGGGACCTCGTCGCCGAGGTCGTGAGCCGGTGGACAGGCATCCCGGTCCAGACTCTGCAGGAAGACGAGAAGGCCCGGCTCCAGCGATTGGAGTCCGAGCTCCAGCGTTGGATCGTCTCCCAACGGCACGCTATCTCCGCTATCGTCCGGGCCATCCGACGGTCTCGGTTGGGCTTAAAAGACCCCCATCGGCCGGTCGGGTCCTTCGTATTTTTAGGCCCGACGGGGGTCGGCAAGACAGAGGTCGCCCGCCAGCTTAGCCGGGTCTTATTCGGCTCTGAACAAGCCATGGTCCGCTTCGACATGTCCGAGTTCATGGAGCCCCACTCAGTCTCTAAGCTCATTGGGGCCCCACCGGGCTACGTCGGCTACGAGGAAGGCGGCCTGCTGACGGAACGCATCCGACGGAATCCCTACTGCGTGATCTTGCTGGACGAAATCGAGAAGGCTCATCCCCAGGTCTTTAATATCCTCCTGCAGATCTTGGACGACGGGCGTCTGAGCGACGCTCTCGGCCATACCGTCGATTTCCGGAATACGATCATCATCATGACGTCGAACCTGGGCACCCGGGTCATCCAGCAGAAGCCCCAAATGGGCTTCCAGGCCCACGGAGACACGGCGTCGGACTATAAAGTCATCCGGGATCGGGTGCTCCAAGAGGTCAAGCAACACTTTTCACCGGAATTTATCAATCGAATCGATGATTTTATCGTATTTTACCCCTTAGACGAGAGCGACCTGGCTCAGGTGTTGGACCTGATGGTCGAGCGTCTCAACCAAGAACTTCGGGAACGGGGGAGCGGATACTACTTGGTCTTGACCGAGGAAGCTTGTCAATATCTCCTAGAAGTGACTCGTAAGGAGCGCCACTTTGGCGCTCGTCCCCTCAAGCGGGCCCTTCAGACTTATGTGGAAGATCCCCTCGTCGATTTCCTCCTCTCAATGAGCGGGCCGGACGTCCAGGGTCCCATCGAAGTGACTGTCGACGATCGCCGGCAAATAACCTTCCGCGTGCGGGAGATGGAACCGGCCTCGGTGTGAGGTGAGCCATGGGTAGGCGTCGTCTGTCCGGGTGGTGCCTGGGCCTGGGGGTCCTCGGGGCCACCCTGGGATGGGCTCAAGAGGGTCGTCGTATCGTCCAGATTCAAATAGAGGGTCTTTATCGTGTTCCCCAGAACACGGCCCGGTATTATGTCCAAAGTCGGGAAGGAGACTTGTACGACCCGGCGATGGTCCGGCAAGACTTTCGACGCCTCTGGGAAGCGGGCTTCTTTGAGGACCTGCGAGTCGAGACAGAAGAGGTCCCCGAGGGGGTCCGTCTCATCTTTCGAGTCCAGGAGAAGCCTCTTATTGAGCAGGTCGTCTGGCCTGAGAAGGTCAAGGGCCTCCGCATCGAGGACATTCAAAGCAAGATCAATGAGAAGGGCCTGACATTGTATGATGGAGACCTCTACGACGCCTACCGAGTTTACCAGGTCGAACGGCTCATCCGCCAGATGCTGGCCGAGAAGGGCTACCGCTTTCCTGAAGTCCGGTCGGTCCGAACCCCCGTGTCGGAGACGTCCGTCCGATTGACGTGGTACATTGACCCGGGTGAGAATCTCCGGATCGGGCGGGTCGTCTTCGAAGGCAATCAAGCTTTTTCGGACGATCGACTCCGGGGGGTCGTTCCTATCAAGCC
>JANXAA010000021.1:4743-13624 GCA_025061865.1 Acidobacteriota bacterium
CAGAAGCTGGAAAAGAGTCAGGAAGCACTCCAGGACTTTTACTACGACCACGGGTACCTGGACTTTCGGGTCGGGGAGCCAAGGGTCGAGGCCTATACGGACCGCTCCTGGTGGAGTGGAGCGCCGGTCCGTCGCCTGCGGGTCATATTCCCCGTGAGCGAAGGCTCACCGTATCGTATCGGGGCCATCCGTCTGACGGGCGTGCAGGCTTTTTCCGAAGCAGACCTCAGGAACCTTCTCCGCTTCCGGTCGGGTCAGTGGTTCCGCCAGAGCGCCTTTCGTAAGAGTCTGCAAGACATTCAGGCTACCTACGGTGAGAAGGGCTATCTCTTCGTCGGGATTTATCCGGACCTCCAGCCCCGTGTGGAAGATGGGGCCTACTCCGTGGACCTGAACCTGCAGGTCCAGGAGGGGAAGCCCCAAATCGTACGCCGTATCGAATTCCAGGGTAATACGTATACCTATGACTTGGTCGTGCGTCGGGAGCTGGAGACCCAGGAGGCCCAAGTCATCAATACGAAACTTTTCCGCCGAGACCTTCAGAAAATTTACCGGATGGGGTACTTTGACAAGGTCGAGCCTGACATCCGGCCCGTCTCCGGCCGGGACGACCAGGTCGACGTCGTCATCAAAGTCCACGAAAGCAAGCGGAACCAGATATCGGCCGGTGGGGGGTACAGTCAGTTGGACGGCCTGTTCGGGCAGTTGGGCTTTTCGACCCGGAACCTCTTCGGGACGGGGAAGTCCTTTGACTTTAGCCTCCAGTACGGTAAACGGATTAAGACCTACTAACTGTCTATCTTGGACCCCTACTTCTTGAATAGCGACTGGCAGGTCGGCCTCAGCATATACAATACTTGGAACAACTACTTCATCTATGAACGGCGGGACCGGGGCGGGAGCCTGGTCGTCGGCTGGCCTCTGACGAGGGACCTAGACTTTCGGGTCGGCTATGGCTACAGCCAAATTCGGCTTGAAAATGTAGACCCTCAACTTTTGGCCAGCGGGCTCTTGGGGTTTCGTCCCGAGGACCCGCCTCAGGCGCGGAACGATAGCCGCGTGACGCCCCAGCTTATTTACAACTCGTTGGGCGACCCCTTAGACCCGACGGAGGGGATTTACGCCACGGCGGCGGTGGCCTATGCGGGCGGTCCCTTAGGCGGGAATGTCTATATCGTGGCACCCTCGTTCCGGTGGCGACAATACTTCAAGGTCAACCGGTGGTCCCATCGGTTTGCTTACAATGTCGAGCTCGGCTGGGTCACGGGGTACGGGGGTCGGCCCGTGCCCTTCTATGAGCGGTTCTTCTTGGGGGGCGACTTCACGATCCGGGGCTACGACTTCCGAACAGTCGGGCCGATCGACCCCCAGGTCAGCACGCGTTATACCGTCGGGGGGACCAAGTATGCCCTCTTTAATCTGGAATATATCGTACCTGTGGGAGAGTCGCCCCTTCGGCTGGTGGCGTTCTGGGACGGCGGCAATGCCTATGCCCCGGGGGAGGTCCTCAATCCCCTCGAGTTCCGCTTTTCGACGGGCCTGGAAATCCGGATCGTCATCCCGATGCTCATGCAACCGATCCGGTTCATCTTTGCCCGGAACTGGAATCGGGGCCCTGTTCAGGCACCGGCGTGGAATTTCCGTTTCGGCTTCGGCCTCAGCTTTTGAGGTCCGACCTAAAAGGAGGGGGTGGTAAGGTGACCCCGGCCCGTTGGGGTGGCAAAGAACCTGCTATATAATGGGGAGACCCTTATCCCGTCTCCGAGGAGTAAATCCCAATGGCGTGGGGAAGGCGGGATGGGGTCCTGAAGCGGTGGACCCAGGTCGATCTGGCTGAGGAGGTGATGTATATGTATAGAGGATGGAGGCTTCGAGGGGCTTCTGTATTTTTATTCCTACTCTTATCATCATGGCCTTTAGCCCAACAGCCGGCGCCTCCGCCCGCTCCAACTCCCCCGGGCGGCACGCGGGTCGCTGTCATCGACCTTCAGCGAATCGTCCAGGAGTCGGTCGTCGGTCAGCGGCTTCAAAAGGAGATCCAGGCTTTTCAAGAGAAGCAACAGCAGGAGCTTCGCAAGAAGGAGACCGAACTGCGTCAGCTCAATCAGAAGCTTCAGGAGCAGGCGGCCGTGCTAGCGCCGGAGGCTCTCCGGGACCTACAGACCAGGCTTCGGGACAAACAGCGGGAGATCGACCGATTTCGGGAAGACGCCGTCGCCGAACTTCAGGAGCGGATCGAGGACGCCCAGGCTCAACTGGAGAATCAGGTCCGACCCGTCATCGCCGAGGTCGCCCGCGAGAAGGGCTTCGACGTCGTCTTGAACCCGGCGGCCGTCGTGTTCGCCAGTCGGGCGGTGGACATCACGGACGACGTCATCAAGCGGTTTAATGCCAAGGTTACCCAGCCGACCAAGACTCCGTGACCGGGATGGGCTTCGATGTGGGTCAAGCCGGAAGTCACGGCCGCGTGGGTCGCCTTGGACACCCTTCAGGTCCAGGCCCTATTGCCCCACCGATATCCCTTCTTGATGGTCGACCGGGCGTTTCTGCACCCGGACCGATGGGAGGCCCTGGGGTTGAAGGGCGTCACCTATAACGAGCCTTTTTTCCCGGGCCATTTTCCACAGGAGCCAATCCTACCGGGGGTCCTGATGGTCGAGGCCATCGCCCAGGTGGCGGCCCTGACGGTCCTGTGGCGCCACCCCGAGGCTCGGCATCGACCCATTTACCTGTTGGGGATCGAACAGGCCCGATTCCGGCAGAAGGTCATACCGGGCCATCTCTTGGAAGTTCATGCATGGCTGGAGCGCCAGCGGGGTATATTTGTGTGGTTTAAGGGGGTCGTATGGGTCGGTGATCAAGTCGTCGCCGAGGCCCGCCTTTCGACGGGTACACCGGTCGCCACTGAGGCGAGGGATGGGTACGAGAATTGATGCCACGGCCCGGGTGGCCCCGACGGCCGAGCTAGCCGATGGGGTCGTCGTGGGCCCGTATTGCATCATCGGCCCGCACGTGTACATCGGGGAGGGGACCGAACTCCGGAGTCACGTCGTCATCGACGGTTCCGTGACGATCGGACGGCAGAACGTCATCTATCCCTTCGTCACCATCGGTTTGGAACCCCAGGACGTCAAGTACAAGGGCGAACCGACCCGTGTCGAGATCGGTGACTCCAACCTGATCCGGGAATTCGTGTCCATCCATCGGGGGACACCTGGGGGTCGGGGGGTCACGACTATCGGCAATCATGTATTCCTGATGGCGTATGCCCACATCGCCCATGATTGCCAAGTCGGAGACTACGTCATTATGACGAATGCCGCTTCCCTGGCGGGGCATGTCGTCGTCGAGGACCATGCCGTCATCGGGGCGTTTAGCGGCATCCATCAATTTTGTCGCGTGGGTCAGTATAGCTTTATCGGCGCTTTCTCGGCCGTCAGTCAGGACGTCCTCCCCTTTGCGAAGGTCGCTGGCAATCGGGCGCGCGTATACGGGGTCAATACCCTCGGTCTCCGGCGGGGTGGCTTCACGACCCAGGTCATCGACCTCATCAAGCAGGCGTTCATCCTCCTCTTGCGGTCCCGTCTCCCTATCCCGGAAGCCCTACGACGGATCCGGGCCGAGCTCCCGCCTTATCCGGAGCTGGAGGCCTTGTGTCGCTTTGTCGAAACCTCCCAGCGAGGGATCGTGCGATGAAGGTTCGCGTGGCTGTCATCGGCGTCGGGTACTTGGGTCAGCACCACGCCCGGGTCTTCGCCAGCTTGCCGGACGTCGAATTGCGGTACGTCGTGGACATCATCCCCGAGCGGGCTTACACCATCGCCGGGCACTATGGTGCTATTCCCTTGGAGGACTACCGAGCTGTCCCCGTCGCGGAAATCGATGCCGTCAGTGTCGTGACCCCGACGACGACCCACTACGAGATTGCCCTTCACTTTCTCCGGTGCGGCGTGGCAACCTTCGTGGAGAAACCTCTCACGATGACCTCCCAGCAGGCCCTTCACCTGGTCGAGGAGGCCCAGCGGGCGGAGACGCCCCTCTTCGTCGGTCACATCGAACGCTTTAATCCTGTCGGGTCCCGGTTTCCCGTCCTCCGAGACGCCGAGTCGCCAGTCTTCATCGAAATCCATCGGGTCCACCCCTTCGTCCCCCGGGGGACCGACGTGGACATCGTCATGGACCTCATGATCCATGACCTGGACCTCTTGCTGGTGCGGGTCGGTCGACCGCCCCAGGTCCTGGATGCCGTCGGCATCCCGGTCGTCACCCACCAGATCGACGCCGCCAGCGTGCGCCTACAATGGGACCGCCTCCGGGTCAATCTCGTCGCCAGCCGGGTCAGCCACATGCACACCCGGCGTTGGATGGTCTTTGCTGCGGGCCGGTACGTCTCATTGGACTTTCTCCATCGTCAGGTCACCCAAATCCAGATGGATGAGACCCACCCGGGTCACCTGGTCATCCAAGACGTTCGATGTGACAGCTCGAAGGAGCTCCTATGGATGGAGCTTCAGGCCTTCGTCCACGCCGTCCGGCGAGGCTATGCCGTGCCGCCTCTGGCGACCGGCTCCGAGGGCCTGGCGGCTATCCGCTTGGCCGAGCAAATTCGGGCCTCGATGGAACAGGTCCGCCACCCAGACCTGACGCCCTGGGTCATGACGGCTGTGTGATCCCCTGCGGGGTCGGTCCCAGGTCCCGGCCGATGGCCTCCAGACCCCGGAAGACCCATCCTCATGAGGTCTGGGTTCTGTAGTCTGTAGTGAGTCTAGGGTCCTTCCGCCCAGGACCTGGGCCGGGGCGCCCCATCCTGTGTCTTGCATCCTGTACCTTGCATCCTGTATCTTGCATCTGACATACCCCGACCGATCCTCAAACCCGATGGGTGAGAAGACTTTCTACATTACGACGCCGATTTACTACGTTAACGACCTGCCGCACATCGGCCATGCCTTCACGACGATCCTGGCCGACGTCACCGCCCGTTATAAGCGTCTTCTGGGCTACGACGTCTTCTTCCTGACGGGTACCGACGAGCATGGCCAGAAGGCTGAGCGGGCGGCTCGCCAACGGGGCATCCCGCCCCAGGAGCTGGCGGACCGAGTCGTCGAAAACTACGCCCGGCTGTGGGCGCGCCTCGGGATTCAATACTCCCGCTTTATCCGGACGACTGAGCCGGTCCATCGACGGGCCGTTCAGAAATTCTTTCGACGGTTGGTCGACCGGGGAGACATCTACAAGGGCGTCTACGAGGGCTGGTACTGCCCGGGTTGCGAGGCCTTCGTCCCCGAGGGGTCTGTCGCCGACGGCCTTCACACCGACTGCGGCCGGGCGGTCGAGCGACTTCAAGAAGACAGTTACTTTTTTCGTCTGAGCCGTTACCAAGAGCCCCTGCGGGAATACTACCGGGCGCATCCGGAGTTTATCCAGCCTGAGGCCCGCTACAACGAAGTCGTGCGCTTCGTCGAAGCCGGCCTGAAAGACCTTTCCGTGAGTCGCCGGACCGTCCGGTGGGGTATCCCCGTCCCCGACGACCCGGACCACGTCATTTACGTCTGGCTGGACGCCCTGACCAACTACATCTCGGCCCTCGGTTGGGCCGACGGCGACCCCCTATACGAGCGGTACTGGCCAGCGGACGTCCACTTGGTCGGCAAGGACATCCTGCGGTTCCACTGCGTGTACTGGCCGGCCTTTTTGATGTCCGCGGGTCTGCCCCTACCCCGACAGGTGTTTGGCCACGGCTGGTGGCTCCGGGCCCAGAGCAAGATGTCCAAGTCCTTGGGCAACATTATCTCGCCAGAGGAACTCCTCGAGTTCTCATCGCCGGACATGATACGTTACTATCTGGTCCGGGAAGCGCCCCTGGATGTCGACAGCGACTTCAGTTACGAGGGCTACCAAACTCGGGTCAACGCCGACCTGGCCAACGACTACGGGAACCTGATCCACCGACTGACGTCTATGCTGGCCCGCTTCTGTGAGGGTCGGGTCCCCGACTCCAGCCGGCTCGATGGGGAGATGGTTACCATCCGGTCTGATCTCGAGGGATGGGTCAGCCGCCTCGAGGCCTGGGTCGACCGCTGGGCCTATCCGGAGCTCCGACGGGAAGCGTGGGTCCATGTCCAGCGCCTCAATGGACTCCTGGCTCGACGGGAGCCTTGGCGGCTGATGCGGGATGCGTCGACCCGTGTCGAAGCCCAGGCCCTCTTGGGGTTTGTGACCGAGGCCCTCCGCCTGATCACGGTCGGCGTCTGGCCCGTGATCCCCTTTGGGGCCGGGGCTTTCCTGGAACGCCTCCGCCAGCCGGTCCCGCCCAGTCGAGACCACTTAGCCTGGGGCGTCTTGCCGCCGGGGACCCCCGTGGCCCCGGGACCGGAATTGTATCCCCGGATTGAACTGCCTGAGGAGGTTCGGCTTGAGGCGCCTTTGGTACCGGCGTCGTCTGTGACATCACCGTCTCGGGAGGGGCTGACGATGATCGACCTCCAGACGTTCATGCAGGTCGACCTACGGGTCGGTGAAATCGTGGCGGCTGAGCCTATCGAGAAGTCCAAGAAGCTCTTGAAGCTCACCGTCGACCTTGGTTCAGAGCGTCGACAGGTCGTAGCTGGCATCGCCCAGTACTATCGGCCTGAGGAACTCCGGGGCCGCAAGGTCGTCGTGGTCGCCAACCTGGAGCCGGCCGTCCTAATGGGTACAGAGTCTCAGGGAATGATCTTGGCCGCCGACGTCGACGGCCGACCGTATCTCTTGGAAGTCCCGGCTGAAGTCCCCAACGGGAGTCGGGTCCGATGATCCCGAAGCGTTACTGGCTGGGGGTCTTGCTGTTTGTCGGGGCCGTCTACTTCGTGGCCCGATCGGGGACCACTGAACGGACGCCGTGGCCCAAATGGGCTCTGACGGCACCGGTCCCGGTCCTCTGTGTAGAGCTTCGGCATGGTCGCTGTCGTGCCGTGCAGGCCCTGTGGCCTGTCGACGATCGTCATTGGGTCACACCGAGTGTTTCACCGCAGGCGCCGGTCGACGTCTTGTGGCGGCGTCCCCTGGCCTGTGCCCGGCGTCTGGCCAGCGGCGGATGGGCACCCCTCTGGAGTCTTTGGGATTGTCCGACCGTCGAGCGGCCCTGGATGGAACCCGCCACGTGGGAGGACCTAATCCCGGGCCAGGCTATCGCCGGCTACGGACTGCGGGATACCGCCTGGCAGGAAATTCCCTTGACTGTCGTCACTTGGGAGTACCGGGACGCACGGTGGTGGCTGATCGTTCAGCCCACGGCGCCGGGCCTCCTCCCTGGGACGCCGGTTTGGACTGTCCCGGCGCAGCGCCTGATCGGGCTTGCCTTGCCGCCGGGCCGAGCCGGCGAGGACTGGGCCGTGTGGGTCACCTCGCCCCACCTGACGATGGAACCGGCGACGCCCTGACGCCGGGGGTCGGGGCCTGGGGGTTCGGCATTAGACCTTTGGAAGGGAACGCCGAACAGAACATCTCGCATCCTGCATCCGGCATATTCCAATCCCGACTCGGAAGCCTCATGTCCCCGAGGGCGTATTTAGAAAAGGTCCTGGCCGGCCGGGAGCCTGCTGTCGGCGTCAGTCTGTGGCGGCACTTTTACGAGCACGAGTTCTCCCTGCCGGCCTATGTCCAGGCCATGGTCCTCTTCTATGAGACCTATCAGTGGGACTTTCTGAAGCTGAACCCTCGCTCGACTTACTACGTGGAGGCCTGGGGTGCTCGCTTTGAACCTTCGGGCGACCCCCTCACGGGCCCCCGGATGGTCTCGACCCCGATTCAGGCCCTGGTCGATTGGTCCCGCGTAATTCGGCCCATCCCGGCGACCGAGGGCGTCTGGTCCGAGCAGTTAGAGGCCATTCGTCAGGTCCGGGCCCGCCTGGGTCCGGAAGTTCCCTTACTGCAGACCGTCTTTGCGCCCATCGAGGTTTGTAGCCGCTTTCTGCCTCGAAAGGAAGACCTGGCCGCCCTCCTGCGGGCTCATCCATCCCTGTTTCACGAGGTCTTCCAGGTCATCACAGAGGTCTTGACGGGATTTGTCCTCGCCTGCCTGGAAGCCGGCGCCGACGGCATCTTCTTTGCCACCCAGTGGGCGACCGAGTCCGTGCCCGATGAAGTCTTCCAGACCTTTGAGCGACAGTATGACCTGGCTCTCCTCCGAGCGATCCGCCGGCGGGCCGAATGGGTCGTCCTCCATGTCTGTGGCCCTCAGACACGAGTCCTCGAGATGCTGGACTACCCGGCCGACATGGTCCATTGGGAATGGGTCGGCGGCTCGAACCCGACACCGGAGGTCGTCGAGCGCCAGACTTCCCAGGCCATCGTCGGCGGCCTCCTGAGCCGGGGGATCCTGCGGTTCGGCCCCCCGGACCGGATTTACGACTATATCCACCGGAGTCACCGGCCGAGTCGGTGGATCGTGAGCGCGGAGTGTACGTTTCCACCGGACATCCCCGAGACTCACCTAAGGGCTGTCCGGAAGGCCGTCGCCGACCTCCGGGGCGAGCGCTGGCTCTCGTAAGAAGGCAATCAGGCAGTAAGATAAGGCGCAGCAGATCGGCCCGTGAGCAAAGGGAGGGGAAGGGCGGAACCCCGTCGCAACGCTATGTCATCCCGCCATGGCCGTACGTCGTGTCCCAAGGGAGGTGGGGGCTCCACATGTGATGCAGGGGGCCGTGACCCTGGCCGAGACCGGGCGCCCGCTCGATGCTCCGGGTTACGAAGGTCTTAGCCTTTTCGACGGCCGTCCGCAGGTCCCATCCCCGGGCGAGGCCGGCGGCGATGGCCGCTGAGAAGGTGCATCCCGTCCCGTGCGTGTGCCGGGTCGCCACCCGCGGGGCCGTCAGCCATACGGGGGATTCGCCATCGTAGA
>JANXAA010000220.1 GCA_025061865.1 Acidobacteriota bacterium
CGGAACCGCATCCGGTAGAAGAGGGTCAGGGCTTGGACGGCGCACGAGGGGACCGCGTCGACCAGCCGTTGACAGAGGGCCTCACCCGGCGGGGTGATGGCCGAACGGGCCACAGCCGTCGGAGCGGCGGCTCCGACGGCGGCCACCGTCCAGACCAGGGGCCATTTCCACGGCATGGCTATCGTCCCAGGGACTCGGCCGACTCGGGGGGCACGATGCCGTAGCGGGCCATCTTGTCATAGAGCGTACGGCGGGAGATCCCCAGTAGGCGAGCGGCCCGGGCCTTATTGCCCCGGACTCGGCGGAGGGCCTCTCGGATCGCCCAAGCTTCGAGGCGTTCCAGATTCAGGTCCGGGGCGCTGGAAGCTGCCGAGGCCGTCTCACCGACCGGCGACCGGATCCAGGGGGCCTGCTCGATGCCCCGCAGGATGTCGGGCGAGACGAGATCGGCCGTCAGGCGGCCGTGGCCCAGGGTGGCCATGCGACGGACCTCGTTCTCAAGCTGGCGGACGTTGCCAGGCCATGGATAGGCCATGAAGATTTGGATCACCTGCGGGTCTACATAAACCTCTGGGAGATGCAGCGCTTCCATGACCTGTCGGAGGAAGTAGTCGGTCAGCAGAGGGATATCTTCCTTCCGGTCCCGGAGCGGCGGTAGGTCGACTCGGAACACGTTTAGCCGATAGTAGAGGTCTTCCCGGAAGCGGCCCTCCTGCACGTATTGCTCCAGTTTCCGATTCGTGGCGGCCAGGACCCGGACGTTCACGCGCACCGACTGGGTGGTCCCCAAACGTCGGACCTCACCGGTCTCGATGGCCCGCAGGAGCTTGGCCTGAAGCGGCAGGGGCATCTCCCCGATTTCATCCAGGAATAGGGTGCCTTCGTCGGCAGCCTCCAGGAGGCCCGGGGTCGTTTGATAGGCCCCCGTGAAGGCACCCCGTTCGGCCCCAAAGAGTTCCCGTTCCATCAGGGTCTCCGGGATAGCGGCGCAATTGACGGCGACGAACCGTTGACCCGCTCGGCGGGAGGCTTCGTGAATCGAACGAGCGACGAGTTCCTTGCCCGTCCCGCTCTCGCCCGTGATCAGGACCGGTAGGTCCGTGTCCTTGATGAGCTCGATCATCTCGTAGATCCGTTGCATCGCCGGACTATGGCCGATCAAGCGGTGATACCGAGCCCGATACGTCGGGGCCTTCTTTTGCCATTCGAGCTGGATCCGGAGTTTCTGGAGTTCAGCGTCATTGGCTTGGACCTGGGCCTGCAGGAGCTGGTTCATCATCTCGAGCTGGCGACGGGATTCTTCCAGCTTTTGATATGCCTGGGCCAAGCGGACCATAGGGGCCGCCATGGCGGCGAATAGTGTAGCCACCTCCCGGTCGGGAGCCTCAAAGGTCCCCTCGAGCTTGTTGATCAACTCGAGAGCCCCGATCGGTCGGTCGGCCCCTTCGTCTTCCCGGACGACTAAGGGAATACACAGGATGGAGCGGGTCTGGTAGCCCGTCTGAGCGTCCGCCTCGGCGTAAAAGTCCGGATGCGACCGAACGTCGTCGACGACGAGGATCTTCCTGTCCAGGACACTCCGCCAGACGATGCCCCGACCCCGGGGGACCGAGATGTGGGTCCACGTGTCCAGGATAACCTGGCCTCGGGCGTCCCGCCGGACTGACAGGAAGGTGTCCATGGCATTCTCTTCTTGATTGACCAAAAAGAGACTGGCTCGCTCTGCCTGCAAGAGCTCGGTCGCCTTCTGGGTAATCGAGAATAGGACCTGCTGGAAGTCCCCCATCTTTAGGATGGCCTGGGCTAGTTCTAAGAGCACGAGCAGGATCTCGCTGGAGGACAGGCCCTGGGGCCTCTGGAGGTCCTCCTGCCACTGGACGAGCCAGGCCAAGAGGGGTGTCCAGCAGGTCGGGGGGACGTCGATGTCCGGCGGGATCCACATGAAGGCGACCCGCGAGCCGGGCCATCGAGCCGCGATAAGATGGCCCCCCGCGATCGCCTCCCGGCCACAGGCCGGGTACAGGGGCCACCGTTCCACGGGGTAGTTCCGAAAGTGCTGAGCGATCATCTGCTCAAGCCGTTTCTCGGACGGCAAGACCAGCCACGTGATCCCCCGTCCCGTGAGGACTCCACCGATCCATGGGGGCACGGGTCCAAGACCCAGGGCACTCATCCTCAGACCTCATAAGCTTTAGGCAGGTCAGCAGATGGGAAGCCCGCAAAGGCGCAAGTGCCTTCGTCTCTGGAAATTCCCTTACTCCTAATACCCCTATTTCCCGACCTGCCGACCTATCCAGATCGTTCATAGCCCGACGGGCGGGCGGTTGGGCCCGCCTTCCGATTCCCCGCTCGAAGGCGACGTCGCCTGCAAGCGTTCGATCCGCCGCCGGGCTTCCTGAAGCTTCTGCTCACAAAATTCCGACAGCCGCTTCCCTTCTTCGTAAAGGTCCAACATCGTCTCCAAGGGGAGGCTCCCGCTTTCCAACTGCTGGACGATCTTCCGCAGGCGTTCCAAAGCCGTCTCGAAGGTCAATTCTTCCATGCCTGTCTTCCTCCACCCAATGGGAGGTCCTGGGCGTCAGGTCAGTCAGGCCTCGGGGGACACGGGTCGAGGAAAGGCGGGGAGCCCTGGCCCCGGCCCCTGATCCCAGACACCTAATTTCGTCACTCTGTCAGGTCCTGAACGGTAGCCGTCACTCGGCCTCGGTGGAGACGGACCTGCACGGCACTCCCGACCTCGAGTTGGTCGATCCCCCGCACGACCTGGCCGTCCAGCGTCATACAGATGCTGTAGCCCCGGGCCAGGACGGCCTCGGGTCCGGCCTGCAGGAGGCGCATCCGGTATTGGTCCCACGCCTGCCAGCGGTCGGTCCATGCCCGCTCGGCCGCCCGGTCGCACCGGGTCGTCAGGTCGGCCCACGCCCGACGAGAGTCTTCGTAGCTTTTTTCTAAGGGTCGGACCGACAGACGTTCCCGTAGGACCGCCAAGACTTGGGCCCATGACTGGATGGCATTATGCATACTGGACCCCAGATGCTCACCCAGGCGTTGGACGTTCAACATCATTTCCGTGTAAATCCCGTAGAGCCGTCCCGGTTCCATCCGGCTCCGCAGGTCCCGCAGGGTCGCCTCGGCTCGGGCGACCGTCTGCCGCAAGCTCTCGACCATCGTCATGGTGAGGTCGGCCAGGACGGCCGTGTACCGGTCGAGCCAACGGTCGATCAGGACGACGGCTGTCCCGCTCCGGGTCTGACTGTAAGCGTGCTCTTTCGCCAGAAGGGCTACCCCGATGGACCGATCGAGTCGATGAGACCAAGTCCTCCATTCGTCGATGAGGGTGCGCCGAGCCTGGAGGATCCGTTGGGCGGCCTGGGTCGGCGTCGAGGCCCGCACGTCGGCGACCAGGTCGCTAATCGTTTCATCCTTCTCGTGACCGACGGCCGAGATGACGACTTTCCCCATCGTTTCGGACACGAAGCGAATCGTCCGGGCAAGCGTCTCGTCATTGAAGGCCCAAAGGTCCTCGACAGACCCGCCGCCCCGACCGATGATAAGGACCTGGACGTCGGGCCGCCGCCCCAGCGTCTGCAGGCCCTGGATGAGCTGAGGCGGGGCGGCGTCCCCCTGGACTTGGGCGTGATAAAGGACGACCCGCAGGTACGTCTCGCCTTCTGCCAGACGCTCAGACTGGATGAAGTCGGCCAGGGGCGTCAGGCACGTCGCCGGGATGCCTTCCAGGATGAGGCCCGTACGGCCCTGGTCGTGCAAGGTCTTCAGGATGTCTCGGACGGCTGCTCCATCGACGGACGTCACGATACCGACTGTATCGATCCAGGCCGGCAGGGGCCGCTTGCGCCACTCGTCCAGTAAACCCTCGGCACTCAACTTCTCCTTGAGCTGAAGGTACCGGGCGTGGAGCAGGCCGGTACCCTCAGGCACGACCTGCCGGACCCGCAGACTACAGGAACTGCGCTTCTCGCTGGAGTAAAACGCGATCGTCCCAAAGAAGACATACACCCGGCCGTTCTCCGGGATGACTCCGACACGGGCCCGGTCGAAGATGACGGCGTCGAGTTGGGCCTCCTCGTCTTTGATCGTGAAGAAGACCCAATCGTTGTAAGGCCGGCAGTTGGACACCTCACCCCGGACCCACACGGCCGGGAACTGACTCCGCAGGAGGTCGTCGATCTGACGAGCTAACTCGCGGACCTGCCAGACGCGGACGCCCGGCGGGACGATGGAAGAAACGGCCAGACCGTCTTCCGGGGCGGCGGCGATCGGCCCCCACAGGTCCTCGACGGCCACCCCATCCATCTCGGTAGCGGTCGGGTCCGGCGGCTTCGAGGGCGTGCGTGTGTCTGCCATGCAGAACCTCCGGGGCTCTATTATAATCGTCCTCCCTCTTAACGGGGAGCAG
>JANXAA010000221.1 GCA_025061865.1 Acidobacteriota bacterium
GTCGGATCCACACAGTCTCGTCCTTCCAACGCCGGATCGGATGGAACTCGCCCCGCAGGGCGCCCACGATGGACCGCTGCAGCCAGAGGAGGGTATGAATCCCAAAGAATCCAAAGACGAACACCAACAGACTCGTCATAAAGAACCATACATAGTAAACCGGCCGGTTCCGCTGGGGGTCCCGGGGGTCCGCGTGGGGGTCAAAGGTTACAAAAGCAGCCGTGACCGGACCGTGGCATCGGCCACAAGTCTGGATCAGATTCGCCGGATGGACTGAGGATTTGGGGTTCTGAGCCGGCTGGTCCTGATGCGGTGTATGACAGTCCGAACAGGTGGCCGCCGTCAGGAACCCCAGACCCGTGGCCTGTCCGTGGAATCCGTCCCGATACGTATGGTACCGCTCCCCGTGGCACCCACCGCAGGTCTCAGGAAACTTCAAGCGCTGGACACCGGCCCGCGGCTCTTGAATCTGATGGGACCCATGACAAGTCGTACAGACCGGTCCGCCTGTCCGGCCCTCCCGCCAAAGGTAGCCATGGGTACTCTCTTTTGACCACACGTCCAGGACGCCCGCATGGCATCGCCCACACGTGAGAGGGGCATTCCGGGCCGATACCATCGACCGGACGTCTTGGACCCGAAAGATGCCGTGGCTTCCGTGACAATCACTGCAGGCGGGCGCCGTCACCAGACCTGCCAGAAGCAAGCCCCGGCCATGGACGCTTTGGAGATACCCATCGATGAGCTGGGGCGGCTTCGTATGACAGGACCCGCAAGTTTGAATTTGCTGGAAAGGATGGACCCTCGAGCCGGGTTGCTTCGAAGGCCGAAGGGTGTGGACGCTCTCATGACAGGAGCTACAGTTCAGGCTCTTTTGATGAGCGCTGGCCTGAAAGGCTTCCGTCGCCTCCGCATGACAGTCCCCGCAGACGGTCCATCGGGGCGGGGGGATCTCGTGAGCCGGCCCGTGACAGTCGGTACAGGCCTCAGGCCCGTGAACGCTGGCGGCTACCTGAGGGACGACGTCGTCGTGACACTGCTGACAGAGGGCATCGCCTCCCAATTGCTTCAGGACCTTGGGCGGGTGGGGAACCTTCGTCACGTTTGAATGGCAGTCCGTACAAGCCAGGTCCCGATGGGCTGGAGACGTGACATGGACATTTGGATGACAGCTTTGACAAAGGGGCGCTTGGGCCCATGCCCCAGCCGCCAGGCCAATGAAGCCCCCGACCGATAAAATAAGACCTCGCCTGAGGCCAATCATACCCCCCTATCCTGCATGCCTAAAAGCCCCACTCTAATGAGTGGGATTAGGATTGTACCCGGATGACTCTACTCTTTCCTGGGACCCAGGACCTGACACCTGGAACCTGAGCCCGCATCACCCATCCTGCACCGACAGAGAGGGATCTTCGGACATCCCCCGACGTTCTAGGATCGTCTTCAGACGATACCGAAAGGCATCTCGTGATAAGCCCAAGAGTCGAGCCGCCTGCGTCTTGTTCCCTTGCGCCATCTCCAAGGCCTGAAGGATAAGTTGTTCCTCCAGCTTCTCCAGGTCGACCCCCTCCGGGGGCAAGCGGAACAGGCTGGGCGGCGCTGTCGGCCGAAGACCCAGATGGGCGATGTCCAGTAAGGGAACATCATAGAGGATCATGGCCCGCTCGATCACGTTCCGAAGCTCCCGGGCATTGCCGGGCCAGGGGTGCTGGAGTAGGGCCTGGGCAGCCTCTTCTGTGAACCCCTGGACGTGCCGACGGAACTGCGCGTTGAACTGACGGACAAAGGTCATCGCCAGGGGTAGGACGTCCTCCTTTCGCTCCCGCAGGGGCGGGATATGAATGCGTACGACGTTCAGCCGGTAGTAGAGGTCGCTCCGGAATTCACCCCGCCGGACGGCCTCCTCCAAGTTGCGGTTGGTCGTGGCGATGACGCAGACGTTGACCGAGACGTCCATCGTCCCCCCCAGGGGTCGGAAGGCCCGGTCCTCCAGGACTCGCAGGAGCTTTACTTGTAAAGAGGGCCGCATCTCGCCGATCTCGTCCAGGACGAGGGTCCCGCCGTTGGCTAAGAGGAAGGCCCCTTTCTTGCTTGTCTTGGCGTCCGTGAAGGCTCCCCGTTCGTATCCGAACAGCTCGCTCTCGATGAGGGTCTCCGGGATGGCCGTACAGTCCACGACGACGAAAGGGCCCGAGGCCCGGTCCGACGAGTAGTGCAGGACCCGGGCCAGGAGGTCCTTGCCGGTGCCACTCTCGCCTGTGATAAGGATGCTGGAAGGCGCCGCCGTCACGACCCGTCGTAGGTCCCGGACGATGGCCTTCATCACCGGCGACTCGGCGACGACGGCGTCGAGCGTCCATGGACCGGCCTCGAGGGTCTGAACCTTGCGCTTCAGCCGGACGTTCTCCGAGAGGCGCTCCAGGGTGACTTGGAGGCGGGTGAAGTCCAGGGGCTTGGTCATGAAGTCGTCGGCCCCAAGTTTCATCGCCTGGACGGCCTCGTCGACGCTCCCGTAAGCCGTGATGACGATGATGGGGACGTCGGGGTCCTCGCTCCGAAAGGTCCTTAAGAGCTCCATCCCGTCCTCATCGGGAAGCCGCAAGTCCAGCAAGACGATGTCTGGATATATAGACCGGAACAGCCGGAGGCCCTCCTTGCCCGTGCGGGCTTCCAGAGGCGTGTAACCCCAGACCAGGAGCTTCTGGGCGATCGACCACCGTAAGAGTTTCTCGTCGTCTATGACAAGGACCTTCATCTTGCCTGAAGTATCCGCGTTACGCACGACCCGTCCCCCGGACAGGGAGGTAGACCCGGAAGGTCGAGCCCCGACCGACTTCAGACTCGATCAAGAGCCGGCCCCCGTGGTTCTCGATGATTCGCAAGCAAATAGGGAGTCCTAACCCTGTCCCGCCTGGTTTCGTCGAATAGAAGGGCTTGATGACGAGTTCCAACTTGTCGGGCGGAATCCCGTGGCCCGTGTCCTCAACCCATAGCTCGACCTCACCCGTCGCCGGACGGGACCGGAGACCGACCGTTACCTGACCCCCCTCATCCGTCGCCTGGATGGCATTAAGAAGCAAATTGTAAAGCATCTGATGAAGTTGGTAGGGATCGCCCTGGATGACGGGGACATCGCCCGTCGAACCGGTGCGAAGCTCGAGGCCCTTTTCCCGGGTCATCGGAAGGACCCGTACGATGACCGACTCGACCAGGCTCCCCAAGTCCACGGCCGTCCACTCGATGGGTCGAGGACGCGCGTATTGCAAGAGGTCCTCCAAGACCTGATTGATGCGACTCAGGTCCTGCATGATAGATTCGTAGACCTCCCGAGCTTCCGGCCGCAGGCCCTCCTGCTCGAATAAGATCGACAACGCCGACTGAATGCCGGCCAGGGGGTTCTTGATCTCATGCGCCAACGAGGTGGCCATCTCGCCGACCGTCATCATGTGCTCGGCCTGCTGGATTTTGGCCCGCTGTTCCCGTTCCCGTTCCTCCTGATAAACTCGGAGCCGTTCCAACATGGAGTTAAAGTGCCGAGCCAGGGAGGCAATCTCGTCCTGTCCCTGAATAGTTAAAACCACCTCCCAACGACCTTGGGCGACCTGTTCCATGGCCCCGATCAACCGATGGAGGGGTCGCCGGACCGTCCTATGGACGGTCACGGCGATGGATAGGCTAAGCAAAATCGATGCCAGAAGGTGGGTCAACATGGCCCGGGTGTACCAAGAACGGGCCGTCGCCATCAGGGGTCCGATGTCCCGTCGGACCTCTACGTATCCCTGCGCCCGGACAGTCATCGTGTGACAGCGACGGCAGGTGTCCCGATCCGGCAGAGGGACTCGTACCCGAAGCCACTCGGTCGATCCCGGGGGGAATCCCGCGGAATCGGGCACCTGGAGGGTATACTGCCCGTCCGGCGAACGGGCTTCCAGATAGGCGACGCCCATCTCGGCCCGGGCGACCCGCATGAACTCCCGGGCATGGTCCCAGGATTCTGCCTCCATCAGGAAGGCGAGCCCGTGAGCGATGACCCGGAGGGTCGTCTCGGAGCTCTGCTCGATGACACGTCGAAACGACGCCCGCCGTTGCGTGTACGAGTAGTATCCTAAAATTCCAAAAAATAGAAATATACTTAAGACGATAGGCACGGAGATCTTGGGCGCTATTGACCGCATCGACGACCTCTCCCTTTAGGAGACTCGATTATACCATGCGTACCCGAAAATGCCCTTGCAAAGGGCAAAGAGTATAGGGCAAAGGGTAGAGTAGCGTGCGAAGTGCCGAGAGCAGAGGTCGGTCCATATCAAGCCTAACCTGATTCCTTTGCCTTTCGCTCTCGGCTCTGTGCCCTTTGCCTCTGCGGGTCCTTTCACCCACCGTCGGGCCTTTTCACCCGAACGAGTCCAGACGC
>JANXAA010000222.1 GCA_025061865.1 Acidobacteriota bacterium
CGCCGTTTTCTCCAAGACGTAGCCCGAAGTCTCGAACGGTCCTCCGACACGTGGCCTGTCTTTCTGGACCCGACGGGGCAGGCCGGGCCCCGGTTCGGCGTGTGGGCCTTCCCGGAGACCTTCCTCATCGACCCCCAAGGTCGGATCATCGAGCGGATCATCGGGCCCCAGGCGTGGGATCAGCCGGCCTGGCGCCAGCGCCTGCAGGGCCTGGCGGGGTCCTAATATGCCCAGGCTTTTACCCAGGGGCAGGAGCGGGTCGATGCGAAAGCCACGGGACCTTTTGAAAGCCTTTGAAAAGGCTCAAATCCAGCAAGAACTACCAGATTACTTCCGAAACCTGCAGGTCGTGGAAGCCCTACTTCAAGAAGCGCGATTCCTGGGCATCCTGCCCCTTAGGGACCCCTTAGAAGGCATCGAGGTCGATATCTGCGTGGCCGAGGCCCTGCGTGTTTCTGGAACTACTTGAGCGGATCGCCCAGGTTTTGGAGACAGCGGACCTGCCTTACATGGTCATCGGCGGGCAAGCCGTCTTGCTGTACGGTGAACCCCGTTTGACCCAAGATATCGACATCACCCTGGGGGCCGACCTGGACCGGTGGGCAGAAGTACGGACCCTGGTCGAAAGGATGAACTTACGGCCTTTGGTAGCATCTTTTCTTCTTTCTCGCCTTATGAGCAGCAAGCCTTGACACGGGCGCGGCGAGTGACCGTCGGGACTGCCCGAGTGCGCTTTGCCGCCTTAGAAGACGTGATTATTCACACGATCATCGCCGGCCGGCCCCGAGACCTGGAAGACGTAAGGACCCTCCTTCTTAAGAACGCCCAATCTGGACGAGCCCTTCCTGGAGCAGTTCAACCGGATTTGGGAAGTGACCCGCTGAGCCCTGCCTAGGCCAGAGGGAACGATGGCACGAACGCCTTTGGAGCGGACCCGTTATGGATGCAGGCCCCCTACCACCGAATATGGGCAGTTGAGAGCCTCGACGACGGGCGGGCCGTCCTCCGGAAAGGCGATCACGGAAAGACTCCCGGGGTTCAAGAACAGCCGGAAGGACCGGTCCGGCGGGACGGCCATCGCCCACAGGAGAAGGATCTTGATGGGGGCCAGGTGGGAGACGACGACCCAGAGGCCCCGGTGGCAAGGGTCTTGCAGGAGGACCCAGAAGGGATGGAGCCGGCGGGCGACGTCGGCCAGCGTTTCGCCTCCGGGCGGGCTATACGTCCAGGGGTCTTGCACCCATCGCTGCCACGACTCTCGCTCGAGGACGGGGATCTCCTCCCAGGAACAACCGTCCCAGCGGCCAAAGTCCATCTCGATGAGGGTCGAGCTCCACACCAGAGGAATCGGGTCGGGACCCCGTAGGATTCGAGCGCAGGTGACGGCTCGCCGGAGGGGACTCGTCCAAATCATGGAGACGGGCCAGCGGCGTACGACGTCCCGCCACCGACGGAACGCCCATTCCCCCTCGGGCGTCAGGGCGGCGTCCCGAAGGCCGCTGTAACGCCGTTCTCGGTTGTGCCACGTCTCCCCGTGGCGGAACAAACAGACTCGGAGACGAACGGGTGAGAGGCTCATATCTTAGGGGGGCTGTGGGTCGCACATTCCGGATTACGAATTCCAACTGTCATTCTACAGTTCCCCATCTTGAGTCGCCCACTGCCGCGGTCGGCCGGAGGGGGCTTCGACCGTCGCCCGGACGCCGAGGGCATTCACACCGATCCCTACGATCATCAGCGTCGCCGCCCAATACACCCAGAGGATGAAGACCAGGATGCTCGTCAAGGCTCCATAAATCGTCTGGATGGGGACCCAGCGGACGTATAGCGTTAAGACCTTACTGGCCAACCACCAGGCCAGGGTCGTAAAAGTCGCCCCTGGGACCTGCTCCCGCCATCGGAACCGGGGGGCCGCCATCCCATAGAGCAGGATCAGACTGACCCAATGCAAGATCAAGACGCTGGTCCATGAGACCAGTCGACCGATGGAGTCGAGGTGGGAATTGAGGCCGGCCCCGGCCAGTAAGGGCAGGCGCTGGAAGCCCTTCAAGACCCACCCGGACACCGCATAGAACATCAGGGTCAGAAGTTGCCAGGCCGTGAAGACGACCATGATGCCCAGGGCCAGCAGGCGGCGCCTCCAGAAAGGACGATCGGAGTAGGCGTAAAAGTCGTCCGAGATCTCGATGACCGAGTGAAGGATGTGGCTTAAGGCCCATAGGACTGCGACTGTGCCCAGGGCCCAGTCGATCCACATCGGGACCCCGATGAGGTTCAATTGATAGACGAGCGTCCGGGCGACCTGATCGGGGAGCCACTGAGTCAGGAGTTGCAACAAGAGGGGGTCAGGCAAAAACCGGGCCAGAATCGTCAGGAACAGGGCGAGGGGGAACAGGGCCATGAAGGCAAACAGCGTGATCGTCGCCGACCAGTGGTAAGCCTTGAAACGACCATACAGACGAAACGCCTGGCCGACGCATCGGGCCCACCATCGGAGGCCTCGAAGGACCCGCTGAATAGGTGTGGGGACCCATGGATGCAGGCCCGATGAATGCCTTTCGGGTCGAGAAAGAAGCATGGCTCTCGCTCAAGGACACGGAAACCCAAGTTTCATACTCTGTCCGGTCCAATTTTAGTGTTAGGTCCTGGGGGCTGGGTGTGAGGTCCCAAGGGAACATAAGGCCCCGCCTCCAGACCTGACGGGATGACCAGGAGGCCCCCCCGTCTCGAGACGAGGTCAACCGAACTGGCGAAACAGGGCGATGACCTGTAGCCCGGGGCTTGTGGTCTTTTATACCCAACACCCCGGGCCGAACACCGAACGTTCAAGTCAGAAGGCAGGCGTAACGAGGCGCACCGTGAAGTCCGTAAGCCGGATCCAGACCGGTGTCGAACCGGCCGCTTCGCCGTCGACTTGGACAGGCGTGCACGTCGGAGTCGATTCGATGCGGAGTCCTTCAGCGACCTGCAGGGTCACGACGTCGGGGAGTCGCACGTGCCACCCCAGGATGGCCAAGAGACAGTACTTAGTATAATTCCACCAGCGGTTCCTTTGAAAGCCCACGGCCCACATGGGATGTACCGCCAGCCACTGGGGTGGGATAATCCGGAAGAACCCCCCATAGTTGGGGACCAGGGTCACGATGACCTGCGTGGCCTTCATCAGGGGGTCTTCCCCATCGAGGGGGTACACCTGAAGTTCGTAGGGACATGGACGGAAGGCCAAACGCAGGGCGTGCCATGCATAGGCCAGCCGATTCCACCGAAGTTTCTGCTCCGGCCTCGTGACCCTCACGACCTCGCCGTCCAAGCCGACCCCGGCCATCAGGACAAAATAGCGCCCGTTGGCCTGTCCGACGAGAATCGGCCGGGGCTTGCCGTAAAAGACCTGGATGCAGGCCGCCTCGAGACTCCCTCGGATGCCGTAAACCCGGGCCAGGATATTAGATGTCCCGATGGGGAGGATACCGATCGGGACGGTATGGCCGAGCCAGCCGTTGACGACCTCGTTGACCGTTCCGTCCCCGCCGGCCACGAGGAGCATATCGATGGCCTCAGACCGCAAATGTCGGGCCAGCTCGGTCGCGTGGCCCGGCCCCTGGGTCTCCAGCCACTCGGCCTGGACTTGCAAATCCCGCAAGACAGCCTCGAGACGTTTGCGGACCTGACGATAAACCATCCCCCGGCGGGCCTTCGGATTGATGATAATCGCTATGTTTTGATACTCTGGCAGGATGGGGATCACGAAACGGCCTCCCGGCGACCTTACGTCCCCGCAATTTGCAAGATACAAGATGCAAGACACGGGATGCAAGATGCGGTCTTAAGTTCTCACACCCCGGCCCCCACACCCCTGGCCTGGGACCCGGCACCTGGGACTGGGTACCTTCTATCTTGCATCCCGCATCTTACATCCTATATCCTGCATCCCCTATCTTCAGCGTTCCCATCCTGAGGTCTGAGCATGTCGCCGCATGCCGAACCTGCGTATCGCTACCTGACACCTGAGGTCTGTGCCCGTATCGAAGCGCTCCGGCCCCGGTATCCAGACCGGCGGGCCCTGCTCATGCCAGCCCTCTGGGCGCTCCAGGAAGCTCACGGCTGGATTCCCGTGGAGGCCCAGACCGAGCTGGCGGCTTATTTAGAGATTCCTGCCGTTTGGGTCCACGAGGTCGTGTCTTTCTATAACATGTATCATGAACGGCCCGTCGGACGTTATCTCATCTACGTGTGCGGCAACATCGCTTGCTCGCTCCGGGGAGCCCGTCGCCTGCTCCAGTATCTCTTGAAGCGGCTCGGCGTGGTCGAGCGAGCCATAACGCCCGATGGCCTCTTTACTGTCGAGCGAGTCCAATGCATCGGGGCCTGTGAACTAGCCCCGGTCGTTCAAGTCAACGGGGAATT
>JANXAA010000223.1 GCA_025061865.1 Acidobacteriota bacterium
GAGGCCTCGGCCGGGGTAGCTCAGTCGGTAGAGCAGAGGACTGAAAATCCTCGTGTCGGCGGTTCGATTCCGTCCCCCGGCACCAGGATAAGGTAGCCCGGCAGTCGAGCCGCAAGGCTGTGGTGGGTGGGCAGATAGAGGGAGAGGTCGTCGTGGTGGACTCCCCGTAGACCCTCCCCCGGGTGGGGAGCTTCGGGGGCGGCGACACCCACTGGTTTATAGGGGACGTCGGGATGACGGCTGGCGGTCCGACAAGTTGGGCCATGCCCTTGGAGGTCGGGGAGAGAAGAGTCAGGACTGAGCGGGGGTGTTTGGCGTTGGGTGTTGGGAAACGAGCAGGGGAGGTGGGATGATAAGTGCCCATCTCCCCTTTCTTTTATTTATTCGGTATTGGAGTAAGACACAGGTCCCGTCCTGCGCTGATGGGCCAGCCCGGGACAAGGCCCGTGACTTCCATCCAAACTGTATTTCAGAGTACCCGCTCGTAAGAGTGGCTTCCATCGTAGGGTTGGGGGCTGGGGTGTCCTGAGGGGATTTTCCTTTCCGTTACCCATAAGATTTTGTCTTCGTCAAACTCGAGAACACAGGCCTTCGGTCAGCGCCTCGGGCCTGTGTTCCGGAAGGGCTTGGGTCAGAAAACGTCGGACCTACCTCAAAGGGGATGAGTGTATCCCTTTATAGTGACCTACCGGATCGCCGAGGGTTCGCACCGCGCTTCGACTCCGAGAGGTTCCGAAACACATAAGGGACCAACTCTATCCCTATAAGAAGGAGGTGGACCATGACCCACTTCATGACCATCGAACAATTCCACTCGATGTTAAACTCCGATATGGACCATCCCATGATGGCGCTCCTGCGGAAGCTGACGGAAGCGGACCCGGCGGTTGTCCGGTCGGTGACCGGCCGGATGGGAGCCTACATGGCTTATTGGTATTAATTACTTAAACGGGCTATCCCCTCTCTCGATATCCTATCGGGAGAGGTCCTTCACGAAATGGCGGTGCGAGGGGGGACAAACTCCGCCCCGCCCGCCCGGCTCTTTTCGAGGTCCGTGACGACATGATGACGTGAGGGGTTTGACGCGGCGGTGCGGTCTGGTCGGGCCCCAGCGGCTGCTTCGGGGGAGTGATCGACCTACACGCGATATCTTGGAACGTCAGGAGTAATCTGAACTCAGCGGCCCTGCGAATCTCGGTAAAGCACCATCCCTGCCTTTTCTGACTCTACCCGCTGTCACCATGTCACGCCGTCGCCGAATCCTGTCAAGTTGACGGCTCCCTGGAACATCCATTAAAATTTTCTCGGATCAAAAGTCCAGGAATCGAGGGGTCGGGGAAAACTTTTGAAACTGCTGAAAGCTCACCTACCTTACCGCCGAGTTCCCGAATTGCCGAACTCCCAAACTCCACGAGTCGCCAGCCCCATGGACATTGAAAGAGTAAAGTCCTACATTCGTGACTTGCCGGGCGTGGCCGACTGGCCGGAGATGGGTCGTCTCCTGGACAGGTCGGCCGAGCGGCTCGCCGCCACGTGGCGCCTGCCGGGCCTGGTCTGTCGGGCCCTCGGGGCTGATGAAGTCCAGGCCGTGCCCGGTGCCGCCGCCATTGCCTGTGTTCATATCAGTATCATCCTCGTGGACGACATCCTCGACCAGGACCCCCGGGGCATCTACCAGGAGATGGGCGAAGGCGCGGCGGCGAACTTGGCCTTGGCCTTTCAGGCGTCCGCCTTCCGGTGCCTCGAGCGGGCGCCTGTCGAGGCTGAACGCCGCACGACCCTGCTCGCGGCCTTGGCCGAGACGGTCTTCCGGACGGCCGTCGGCCAGCACTTGGACGCCCGTTGTTGGGGGGATGAGGCCGATTACTGGCGGGTCCTCCGGACGAAGAGCACGCCCCTGTACGGGGCGGCCTTTTACTTTGGGGCCCTCCTGGCCGGGGCGGCCTCGACGGTCGCCGATTCACTCCGTCAGCTCGGTGTCCTGATGGGTGAGGCCGTCCAGCTCTACGATGACCTGATGGACGTCTTCCAGGAAGCCGCCCTGCCGGACTGGAAGCGGAAGTGGAACAACTTGGCGATCCTGTATGCCCTGACGGCCGAGCACGCTGAGCGAGACCGCTTCCGGGTGCTCCTGGACCAGATCGACGACCCGGCGGCCCTCCAAGAGGCGCAGGCGATCCTCGTCCGCTCAGGGGCCGTGAGCTACTGTGCCTATCATCTGTTTCAGCGTCAGCAGGCGGCCCGGGAGCTCCTGAAACAGATACCTCTGGCGGACACGGAGGCCCTAACGGACGCATTCGTCCATCAGTTCGAGCCGTTGGTCCGCCTGTTTCAGACGCTGGGCCTCGAGGTGCCCAGGCGGCTTTTAGGGAATCCTTGACGTCATAACGCCGTGGCGGCGTGACCCGGGAAGCGGGATCATGCGTGTGAAGCATAACCCGGCCGTGCCTGGACAGCGGCTCGGCGTGGCGATGGGCCTGGCTACGCTGGCGACCCTGGGCATCTGGCTATTTTATGCCTACGTCTTTATCGCTCGGACGCCCTATGCGGGGATTTGGCTTCATGGGAGCTGGCGAGTCGAGGCCGTCGAGCCGTCGGCCGAAGGCCGAGGCCTCATTCGACCTGGGGACCGGATTCTATCCATCGGTGGCCTGAGCTATGCGGATAGTCAGTCAGACCGGCGACGAGTCCCCTTTGCTGGATTCCGGCCCGGCGACCGGGTGCCTATCCGTTTGATTCGGGATGGCCGGGAACAGCTTGTCGAGTGGCCGCTTCCGGGACCGACTCTCCGGGCCATCGCGAAGCGGCTGGCGTTTTTCGTCCCCGTCTTTATCCTCTGGTTTTTAGGCTCCCTGGCTTGGTTTGTCCTGCGGCCTCGGAACGAGACGTGGGCCCTCGTAATCCTGTTTCACCACGTGACGGCCGTCTGGTTGGCCCTGGGGCCTATGTCCGTATACTGCACGGCCTGGTCGTCCCTCATGCTCCACGGGGTCACCTGGCTGATGGCACCCGTCTACCTGCACCTTCATCTGGTCCTGCCGACGCCTCTGCTGGCCCGGCGGACTCGGTATCACTTCTTGGCGGTCCTGTACGGGCTGGCCGGAGTCTTCGTCGTCTTAGAACTCTTCCAAGTGCTTCCCTTCACGGCCTACTTTATCGGTTTCTTGACGGCTGTCTTGGGGAGCCTGGTCCTGTTGGTCCTTCGGTGGTGGGTCCGGCGGGCCCCGGCAGAGCGGCAGGCGACGCGCTTGATGACGACGGGGCTTCTCCTGGCCTTCGGGCCCTTGCTGATCATACATGCCAGCTTTTTGCTGACCTTAAAGGCTTACATTGAGCTTTCCACGATGATCTTCCTCGTCCTCTTAGTGCCCGTCCTGCCGATGTTTTACGCCTATGGGGCTTTCAAGCGGTACCTCGGGGCGATGGAGGTTCGGGCGAACCGTCTGTTGGGCCTCTACAGCTTCGGCCTCCTCTATGTGACGGTCTACCTGTTGGTCCTCCTGCCGAGCCGGTGGTGGTTTGACACGCCGCCGGGGATGCTCCTGTACAGTCTGGGGACGTCGGCCGTCTTCGTCCTGGCGGCGCCGGCCCTACAGGCCCGCTTTCAGCGGCTCTTTAATCGGATCGCCTACGGGGCGCGCCACGACCCGACGGAACTGTTGATTCTGTTCACCCAGCGGATTCCTATGGCCCGGGACCAGAGGACGTTGGTCGACATGCTGGCCGACGAGATGTTGCCGACCCTGTTCATCCGGCAGTCGGCTCTGTATATTTGGGAAGAAGGCAGCTACAGCTTGGTGTATTCTCGGGGCATTTCTTTAAACGAGAAAGAGACGCTTCCGGACCGGATCCCGGGGCTTCTCACCGAGGCCGGCCGCTACCGGGCACCCTTCCCGGGGACGCCGGCTGAGAAAGACTGGGTCCGTCTAGTCATCCCCTTGAGGGTTCAGGACCGCTGGATGGGTGTGTGGCTCCTTGGGGGTCGGGACCCGGATGACTTCTATCCCCAAGCGGACGTGGACCTGCTAACGGCCCTGGCGAGCCAGGTCGCCATCGGCTTAGAGAACGCCCGCATGTATGCCGACCTGCAACAGCGGGCCCGCCAATTGCAGACACTGTACGACCGGACCCGCTTCACCCAGTTTGCGGTCGACCATGCCTCCGATGCGGCCCTGTGGGTAGACGACCGGGGCCGGATCACATACGCCAACCATGTGGCCTGTCGTCTGCTGGGTCAGACGCCAGAGGCCGTCATCGGGGTCCGGTTCCGAGACCTGCGGCTGGAGGTCTCGGCGGCGGCGCGGGAGTGGCTGGCCCGGGAAGGGTACTCGCCGGAGTACGGTGCCCGTCCTCTGCGCCGGGTCATTCAGACCCAGGTGGAGGACGCCATTTCGGAGGCA
>JANXAA010000224.1 GCA_025061865.1 Acidobacteriota bacterium
CCGGACTTGTCCGATGGCCAGGGTCGTTCGACCGGCCGTCCGTCGGTCATAGACCCTCCGCTCGACCGTATAGCAGTAAAGGGCTGAGGACGCTTCCGGCGACTCCTCGAAGAGGGAGACGATGGCGTAGTGAGCGCCGACCCGTGAGAGGTCCAGGCAGGCCGGTCGGACGAGGGTCTCGTAGACGTGTGCTCCATTGCGAAAGGCCGGGACATTACTCGGGGCCCGTTCGAGACGCTCCAGGAAGCCTGACTCGAGGGCTACGTCTAAAACGTCCGCGGCGAGCTGGATGGCTCGGGCGGCATACATGAGACCCTGGACCACTTCGAGACCGGAGATATCGTCAAAAAACCAGGCGTCACTGGCAAACATGAGCATGGCATGACGCTGAAGTTCGAGAAGCTTCAGGACCCGAACTTTTTCGTCTCGACTGAGTTCACGGATAGCGTGGCGAGCCAGGAAGGCCTCGACGTTGGCGACCGACCGGTCCAGGACGACGTCGATGTAGTCGTCGCGAGCCTGCCAAGGGTCCCGGACGTAAGACTGCGCAGCCTGCTCGTAGAGGGGAGCGAGGGTATCGCGAAGCCAGTCCATGGCCTCCCGAAGGGGTGCTCGCCAAGCCTGAGTCCAGCCAGGATGGGCACCTGTATGACACCCACAGTCAGACCGCCATCGCTCAACGCCGTGGGCACAGCTCCAAGACGTGTTGGGGACGATCTCGACCTCGTGCGTCGGGGCACACCGCTCCAGAAATTCCCCGTAGACGGTGAGTCGGGCCGAGGCATGCTGCTCGATGAAGTGAAGGGCATAGGCCAGGGCCATGTCTCCGAAGCGGTGGTGATGGCCGTAAGTCTCGCCGTCCGTGGCGATGTGCACGAGACGGAGTCGGTCGTCCGACGGCGGAAAAGCGCTGAGGAGACGCCGGGCCAAGCCTTCACCACTGCGCAAGAGGTCACCAAAGGCGACGTCCCGGGCGATGGGGCCGTCGTAGAAGAACAGGACCATCGTTCGGCCCGAGGGGAGTCGACACAAGTAAGGAACTGTGGGGTCAATACGGCCGCCGCTGACGTCCTGCCAAGAACGCTCGCCGATACGGCGGACCCGCCGGGCCTGATGGGGGGCCAAGATGGTGAAGCGGATGCCCAATTCGGCCAAGACCTCCAGTGTCGGGACGTCGACAGCTGTCTCTGGGAGCCACAAGCCCTCCGGCATGCGGCCAAACCGACGTCGGAAATCCCGAATTCCCCAGAGGACCTGAGTCCGTCGGTCCCGATAGGGGGCCAAGGGCATGATCATGTGGTTGTAAACCTGAGCCAGGGCAGGGCCGTGACCGGAGAACCGCTCCCGACCCAGTCGGTCCGCCTCTACGATGGCCTGATAGACGTCCGGTCGTCGGGCCTCCATCCAGTACAGGAGGGTCGGACCGATGTCGAAGCTGATCTGGGCGTAGTTGTTGACGATAGCGACGATGTAGCCTTCGGGGTCGAGGATCCGGGCGGCCGTGTTGGGAGCGTAGCATTCGGCCGTGACCCGCTCGTTCCAATCGTGATATGGGTAGGCCGAGTCTTGGAGCTCTACCCATTCGAGCCAGGGGTTCTCCCGGGGGGGCTGGTAGAAATGTCCGTGGATGCAGACGTACCGTTTCATGGGGTGACCCTACAGGGCATGATATCGGCCAGCACCCCTGGGCGTCAACGAATGGGCTCATGGCTCATAGGAGGTAGCCATGAACTAGGGCCTAGGAGTCATGGAGTGCGCCTATCTCGATGGTTTGAGGAACAGGACGCTCAGGGGCGGCAGGGTCAGGGAGAGGGAGTAAGGCCGTCCGTGGGAAGGGACAAGACTTGCCTCGACGCCGCCCAAGTTGCCGTAACCGCCTCCGCCATATGCCCGAGCATCGCTGTTCAGGAGTTCTCGCCAGAAGCCTGGCCGAGGGACGCCGACCCGGTAGTCGAACCGAGGGACCGGCGTGAAGTTGCAGACAACCAGGACGATATCGCCAGACGACTGGGCCTTGCGGAGAAAGCTGATGACACTTTGCTCCCAGTCGTGGAAGTCGACCCATTCAAACCCGGCCGAGTCGCAGTCGCCTTCGTGAAGGGCCGGCTCGCGGCGATACAGTTCGTTCAGATCTCGGACCCACTGCTGGAGACCCCGGTGAGGTGTATACGCCAGCAGGTGCCAGTCCAGGCTGTCGTCATGGTTCCACTCCCGCCATTGACCGAACTCACCGCCCATGAACAGAAGCTTCTTGCCCGGATGGCCATACATGTAGCCCAGGAGGGCCCGCAAGTGGGCGAACTTTTGCCCGTCGTCCCCGGGCATTTTCCCGAGGAGAGACCCCTTCCCATGGACGACCTCGTCATGGGACAGCGGAAGGACGAAGTTTTCCGAGAAGGCGTACCAAATGCTGAACGTGATCTGGTCGTGGTGGTACTTGCGGTAGATGGGGTCTTTAGAGAAGTACGTCAGTGTGTCGTGCATCCACCCCATGTTCCACTTCAAGCCGAAGCCCAGGCCGCCCACGTAGGTCGGTCGGGCAACCATCGGCCATGCCGTGGACTCCTCGGCGATCGTCTGGACGTCCGGAAAGGACCGGTAGACTTCCTCGTTGAGGCGCCGCAGGAAGGCGATGGCCTCGAGGTTTTCCTTTCCGCCGTATTCGTTGGGGATCCACTCACCTTCCTGCCGGCCGTAGTCGAGATAGAGCATGGAGGCGACGGCATCGACCCGGAGGCCGTCGGCGTGGTAGACGTCGAGCCAGAAGAGGGCGCTACTGATGAGGAAAGACCGGACCTCGTACCGGCCGTAGTTGAAGACGTAGCTGGTCCATTCGGGGTGGAAGCCCTTCCGGGGGTCGGCGTGTTCGTAGAGGTGCGTCCCGTCGAAGAAGGCCAAGCCGTGGGCGTCGCCGGGGAAGTGGGACGGGACCCAGTCCAGGATGACGCCGATACCGTGCTGATGAAGACTGTCGATCAGAAACATGAAGTCCTGGGGAAGCCCGTACCGGCTCGTGGGAGCAAAGTAGCCGACGGTTTGGTAGCCCCAGGACCCGTAGAAGGGATGTTCCATGACCGGCAGGAACTCCACGTGGGTAAAGCCCATCTCCTTCACGTACCGGGGGAGGGCTTCGGCCATCTCCCGGTACGTCAGGAAACGACGGCCGGCCTCGGGGACTCGTCGCCAAGAACCGAGGTGGACCTCGTAGATGGAGATAGGAGCGTCCAGAGCATTAGCCTGACGCCGGGTCCGAAGCCAGGCCTCATCCCCCCACTCATATCGGAGGTCCCACACGATGGAGGCAGTCCCGGGCGGCGTCTCCCAGAAGAAGGCGAAGGGGTCTCCTTTATCGACGGTGTAACCACCGAAACGGGAGACGATGTGATACTTGTAAAGGTTCCCGGGACCTACGCCGGGGACAAAGCCCTCCCAGATTCCCGAGCCGTCCCACCGAGGCGCCAGGGGATGAGCTCCGGGGTCCCAGCCGTTGAAGTCGCCGATGACGGAGACCCGTTCAGCATTTGGGGCCCACACGGCAAAGAGAGTGCCCTGCAGGCCGTCGGCCTCCATGGGATGAGCCCCCAGCTTCTCATAAAGACGAAAATGGTGCCCCTCTCGAAAAAGATAGACGTCATAGTCCGTGAGACGGCTGACCCCATAGACGACGGGCCCTGCTGGATTCCGACCGGCCATCACCGCCTCTCATCCCCAGCGGATTGGGGCTCATGGGTCAGGGGGCCCTAAGCCTTATAAGGGCAGTTGCCCAGGTGGGTTGGACGTATTATACTGTAACGCATGTGCTTATCGGCAGTCTCCTAACGGGCCGTTTTCCAGCGACAGGCTGGGTGTCTATCGCAGGATCGTTGGGCCGAGATGGCTCGGTCGAAACCGGAATCTCCGGAGGCGCAGGCTTATGAAGACCGTCGTCCCGAAGCTCAAAGACATCCAACGTCGTTGGTGGGTCATCGACGCTCGGGGTCAAGTCCTGGGACGGGTCGCCACCCGGGCGGCTATCCTTTTGACGGGCAAGCATAAGCCTAACTACGTGCCCTTCATGGACGTAGGCGACTACGTAATCGTCATCAACGCCCGAGAGGTCGTCTTGACGGGTCAAAAGGAAAAAAAGAAGGTCTACTATCGGCATAGCGGCTATCCCGGGGGCTTGAAGTCCGTCACGGCGGCCCAAGTCCGGGCGACGCATCCCGAGCGTCTGATCGAGTGGGCCGTCTCGGGGATGCTCCCGAAAAATCGCCTCCGGAAGGTCTATCTTCGAAAGCTGAAGGTCTACGCCGACGACCGGCACCCCCATCAGGCCCAACAACCACTTCCTTACCCCCTGGTCTGAGGCTCGGAGGTCGGTCCCGAAAGACGAGGAG
>JANXAA010000225.1 GCA_025061865.1 Acidobacteriota bacterium
GGACCCGGGGGCGACCCACCCCCAGGCGACAGCCCCGACGATGACCCAGCCCGTCCACATGCGCCTCTTCATAAGACCCCTCAGTCATAAGCGTGTTCCTCCTTAGCATACTCCCTTCCGGGAGTACAATTCAATGCCCACTTCGATACACGGTCCACCGCGCCATACCCCCGGATTGCGTCGAAGGTCTCCTGAAGCCGTTCGACCAGCCGCTGGGACTGAGCTGCCGTCCTTGGAAACCCGTCCGTCCAGGACCCGAAGGCGCCGACGCCGCTCGTCTTCAAGGGCCTGCAGGCCTAACAAGAATCGCCCCCTAAACGATGAGGGAGTCGACTCGGTCGGTATCTTGCACACAGAGGTCTCAGATGCATCCCGGGCACCGAAACTATACTTTCTTTAAGGACGTAAAGACAGACGATGGCACCGTGCATGAGGTTAAGGCGTCGCCATGGAGCCGACGAAGCCGCAAGATCCGCCGGCGATGCAGGTCGACCCGGATGGAGTCGCCATGTCCGAGGCTGTCCTGACTTGGGTCGTCCCAGAACGCCCGGCCCCTGTCCGTCCGCCCATTGAACTGATCGGCGTCCGGACGCACAATCTCAAGGACCTCCACGTCCGCATTCCGCTGGGGGCCCTGACGGTCGTGACGGGCGTGAGCGGCTCGGGCAAGTCGTCCCTGGTCGTGGACACGCTCTTTGCCGAGGGCCAGCGGCGGTACGTCGAGTCGATGTCGACCTACGCCCGTCAGTTCATCCAGCGGCTCCAGAAGCCGGATGTGGACGAGGTTCGGGGCATCCTGCCGGCCATTGCCATCCGTCAGCACGCTTACGCCCGTAACCCCCGCTCGACCGTCGGGACCGTCACGGAGGTCTACGACTATCTGCGAGTCTTGTTCGCACGGCTGGCCCACTACGTATGCCCCGACTGCGGACGGCCGGTCACGGTCGATACGCCCCAGTCCGTCTGGCAGTGGCTCCTCCGGAGGCCGGGCGGTCCGAACGTCGCTGTCCTGGCTCCTGTAGACGTCGACCGGGACCAGCCCGTCCAGCAAATCCGCCAGCTCCGCCGAGAGGGCTTTCTGGACGTCTGGTGGCAGGGCGAGCGAGTGGCCCTGGACCAGATAGCGCCAGCCCAATGGGTAACCCAAGCCGTCCAGTGGCTCTGGCTGGGCCGCCGACGGCCTGAACCCGGACGGCGGGACGAGTGGATCGACCTCCTGGACCTGGCCTTCGGCCGGGGCCGGGGTCGGATGGGGATCCTCATGCCCGACGGTGAACTCCATGTCTTCTCCCAACGACTCGAATGCGCTTCCTGCGGCCGGACGTTCCCACCCCTGGAGCCGGGCCTCTTCTCTTTCAACCGACCCGAGGGTGCCTGTCCGGCTTGTCAGGGCTTCGGCGACGTAGCCGACCTCGACTGGACGAAGATCATCCCGGACCCGGACCGGCCCCTGAAGGCGCATCCGATTCAGCCTTGGAACACGCCGGGCCTGCGTTTCCTCTATCGCTATCTCTTCCGAGCGGCCGAACGCTACGGCTGGGACTTACATACGCCCTGGAAGGACCTCCCTGAGTCTGTCCGGCAGGCCATCATGGAGGGGACGAGCCACTTCTTTGGCATCCGGGGCTTCTTCGAAAAACTGCAGGAGAAACGCTACAAGCGAGGCGTCCGTATTTTCATCGCCCGCTACCGCACGTACCGGCCCTGCACCACTTGCCAAGGAAGCCGCCTCCGGCCTGAGGCCCGGTGGGTCCGTATCGGCGAGGTGACCATCGCTGACGTCGTCCGATGGCCTGTCGGGGATATTCGGACTTGGCTGAGAAGCCTGGAGATGAACCCCGCCGAACGGCAGGCCCTGAGTCGGGTCTACGAGGAACTCGAACGTCGCCTGAGCTATCTCGTCCAGGTCGGCCTTGGCTACCTGACTCTGGACCGCCAGGCCGGGACGCTCAGCGGCGGCGAGGCCCAACGCATCCAGATGGCCATCGCCCTCGGGACGGCCCTGTCGGATACCCTTTTCATCCTAGACGAGCCCTCGGCGGGCCTCCACTCCCGAGATACCCAGCGGCTCATCGAGACCATGCGCCACCTACGGGACCAGGGGAACACGGTCATCGCCGTCGAGCACGACCCCGACATCGTCCTGGCGGCTGACCACGTCCTTGAACTCGGACCTGGCGCCGGTCATCAGGGCGGCCGCCTTGTCTACGAAGGTCCGCCGGGAGGCCTCCTCGACTCGTCGGTTTCGACGGCCACTGCCCGCTTCCTCCGACGGTACCGCCTGGGTCTGACCCGGACCCGGCCCTACCGAACGCCCCAGGGTTGGATCGTCGTCGAAGACGCCCACGCTCACAACCTGGCCCACATTCGCGTCCGGGTCCCGACCCGATGCCTGACGGTCATCACCGGCGTGTCCGGCTCGGGCAAAAGCTCCCTTCTCCAAGACGTCTTATACCCGGCTCTCCGCCGGCATCTGGGAAAACCCCTCCCCCGAGACCTCCGAGCGTGGGGCGCTGTCTCTGTCCCCGATGCCATCCGCCACGTCGTCTTAGTCGACCCGAACCCGCCCCGCCGAAACCCCCGGGCGAACGTCTTGAGTTACATGGGGGGTCTGACCGAGCTCCGCCAGTGGTGGGCTCGCCTCCCAGAGGCTCGAGCCCGGGGCCTGACGACGAGTGACTTTTCCTGGAACAGCCCCCGGGGCCGATGCCCGACTTGCCGGGGGTTTGGCCGTCGCAGGGTCGAACTCCTCTTCCTGTCCGACCTTTGGCTTCCCTGCGAGACTTGCCGTGGAACCCGTCTCCGGACCGAGGCCTTAGAAGTCCGTTGGAATGGTATTCCCATCGCCGACGTCTTAGAGTGGACAGCCGCCGAAGCTCTGGATGCTTTCCGAGACGTGCCCGGCCTGCACCGACTCGTCCACACTTGCTCGATGTTAAACCGCATAGGTCTTGGCTACCTTCGCCTGGGCCAGGACCTGGCGACCCTCTCCGGCGGAGAGGCCCAGCGACTGAAGCTGGCCCGCATGTTGGCCCAGCCGACACGACGACGGAGCGCCGACGCACCGACCGTCTTCCTCCTGGACGAGCCGACTATCGGCCTCCACGGTGAGGACCTGCCGCCCCTGCTGGATACAATCGAACGCCTCCTGGAACTCGGTCACACGGTCGTCGTCGTCGAGCACCACCCGGAAGTCATCCTGAACGCCGACTACGTCATCGACCTCGGCCCCGAAGGCGGCCGCGAGGGGGGGCGCATCGTCGTCGAGGGTCCCTTGTCCGACCTCCTGGCCCAGGATCCTGGCGAGTCCCACACCCTCCGGTTTTTGCAGACCCTTATCCAACGTAAAAACGGACCATGAACTACTATAGACTAATTTTTCAGAGGAAAGAGTCGCAGGATAAAGACCCTCGCTAGACCTTCTTCCTTCAGGAGAGATTTTTAAGTGAGTTTGTGCAGTTTTCGTTTCGGGATGTCCCTTCTCCTGGCCTTCTCCCCCAGAGGCGAGGGCACCCGGCGGGCCTACCGGCGACCCCGTCGGAGACCAGGGCTAAGGCCAGCCCTTGCGGGTCACCGGTCTCCTGTCCCTGGCCGACGATATGGCAAGCGAGGCCGGGTGAGAAAGAATCCCACTAGGGGCCGGAGTCCTATCCTGACCTTTGACCGCCTAACTCCATGGATTTAGCTGGACACAGCACCCACCGGCAGACAGTGACCTCGCTCTCGCAAGCGGAGCTTGCATCCTACGTCTTGCGTCTTTATACTCTTTAATGCAGAAAAGAGGCCCTCATGCTGGTCCGTTGGATCGCCCTAAACCTGGTCCTTACGCTCATCGGGCCTGCCGTCGGCTCGGCCCAGAGCCTGGCCGAGGCGGCCCGTCGGGAAAAGGAACGCCGGAAGCAGTATCCGGCGGCCAAGGTCCGTTCATACACAGTGCAGGACCTGGAACACGTTCGGGAAAAGGCCCTCGTTTCGACAGTGGGAGCGCCCTCAGCCCCAGCGGCACCCACCGCAACGGCCCCGACGCCGTCTCCTGAGTGGCCGGCCGAAAAGCCCGCCGCACCACCGGACGTCGAGAAGGAGATGGAAAAGAAACGAGCCGAGATGCAGAAGCTCCGGGCTGAACTGACGTCTATCGAGACCCAGGTCAACCCTTCGATGGCCCTGTACCGGGCAACCGACTTTGGGACTCTGGTCCAGCGAAAACGCGAGGTCGAGGAACGCATCCAGACCCTTGAAAAGGAAATCCAGAGCCTTCAGGAAAAGTCGAGGGCCTCCTCCAGAGAGCCCCACTAGTTTTGAAAGGGGCCAGCAACCTTAGGTACGCTCCATGTAGGTCGCCATCCCCAGGACGCCTCCCTCTAAAAGG
>JANXAA010000226.1 GCA_025061865.1 Acidobacteriota bacterium
CCCCATCCGGCGACCGACCTTCTGGAGCTTCTCGAGGGCAAAGCTGAGCTGGGCTTCCGTGTGGATCGCCATGCAACTCAAGCGGATGCGGGCCGTTCCCTCGGGGACAGCCGGGGCGATGACGGGATTGCCGTAAACGCCCTCGTCGAAGAGCTCCCGCCAGAATCGGAACGTCGTCAGGTTGTCCCCGATGATGACCGGGATGATGGGCGTCTGCGTGCCCCCCGTATTGTACCCCAATTCCTTCAGACCCTTTAGGAGAAACCGAGCGTTCTCCCACAAACGCTGACGGCGCTCGGGCTCCCGCTGGATAACCTCTAAGGCTGCCAGGACCGTGGCGATGGCCGCCGGCGGAATGCTGGCGCTGAAGATCAGACTCCGGGCATGGTGCTTCAGATAGTCGATGACCTCAAACTCGCCGGCGACGAAGCCCCCGATGCTGGCAAAAGACTTGCTGAAGGTCGCCATAATGAGGTCCACCCGATCCGTCAGGCCAAAGTGCTCGGCCGTCCCGGCGCCCGTCGGACCCAGGACACCCATGGCGTGCGCGTCGTCGACCATCACGCGGGCCCCGTACCGCTGACACACCCCGATGACGCCCAGCAAGTCCACGATGTCCCCCTCCATACTGAAGACCCCGTCGACGACGACTAGCTTGCCCCGGTCCTCGGCTCGCTGAAGCGCCCGCTCCAGGTCCTCCAAGTCGTTGTGCCGAAACCGGATCGTCTCCCCGAAGGCCATCCGACAGCCGTCGACGATACTGGCGTGATTCAGCTTGTCGATAAGGACGACGTCGTCCTTGCCGACCAGCGTGGCGATGACTCCCAGATTCGTCTGGTAGCCCGTCGAAAAGACCAGCGCCGCCGGCTTACCGACGAACTCGGCCAAGCGCTGTTCAGCCTCGACGTGAAGGTCCAACGTCCCGTTCAGGAAGCGGCTCCCTGTGCAACTCGTGCCGTACTTGTCTAAGGCCCGCTTGGCCGCCGCGATGACCTCCGGATGATGGGTCAGTCCCAAGTAGTTGTTACTCCCCAGGTTGACCCGGGGCCGGCCGTCGATGACGATCTCGGACCCCGTAGACGCCTGGATTTCGACGAAATAGGGATACCAGCCAGCCGCCCGGGCCCGGCGGGCGTCTTCATAGGCATAACATTTTGCAAATAAGTCTCGACCCATGAGAGTTCCCCTATCTTTATCTTGAAATGTCATCTTTAATGTCTTACGGGTAATCAGGGTGGAAAGAATCGGCCACGGGCCTCCCCCCGCCCAGAGACCCTCCCCGCGCTATCGCCCAAGGGCCAGAGAAACCGACGATGGAAGTCGTGGGTTCCCTCCCCGCCGGAGAAGTCGCCAGACCCCTCATCTGGCCCTCCAAGGGCAAATAGCTCATCATGGGGTATAGATGCGGATTTTCAATGTACCACAGACTTATCGGAAAGGCAAGCCCTTTTACTACGGCATCGGGACGAAAAATGGGACAGGCCCGGGTCTCTGGCGGGCCCCTCGGAACGCCGGTTGGCATTCCGGCGCCCCTGGATACCGGACCTCCTCTCGGCCCCACTCGCTTCTAAGCTGGTCCCACTCCCGCCGGCCGGATGCCCCTATCCCATTTCTTGGCTTGATCCCCGTTCCATCTCTTGCATCGCGTGCGACCGTCCACCTATGATCACCGTGCATCCCATAAAGACAGACTCTCCTGAGGAGAGACGGATTGTCCGATCGTTTATTAGATGTGTCCCCGCCGGCACCGACCCGGCTGACAGCCCTGGCGTCTCGCATCATAGACCGTCATGCCCGGGTCTGTGTGATGGGCCTGGGTTACGTCGGCCTCCCGGTAGTTGAGGCTTTGCTGGAGGCAGGATTTTCTGTCCTGGGCCTCGACGTGGACCCCCAGAAGGTCCACCTCGTACAGGCGGGTGACCTAACGACCTATCATGTCCGCCCGGAGGTCTTCCGGGCCGGTTGGGCTGAGGGCCGCCTGACGGTCTCGGACCGGGCCGATGTCCTGGACCGGGCCGACGTGGTCGTTATTTGCGTTCCGACCCCCCTCAGCAAGCATCGGGACCCGGACCTCTCGTATGTCATCCAGGCCGCGCAGACGGTCGCCGATTACTTGCATGCCGGTCAACTCATCGTCTTAGAAAGTACGACCTATCCGGGGACGACCCGGGAGGTCCTCCAGGGGGCCCTGGCCGTCCGGGGTCTCCAGGTGGGCCAGGACTACGCCGTCGCCTTCTCGCCCGAGCGCATCGACCCCGGGAATCCTCGCTTTGGTTTACGGAACACGCCCAAGGTCGTCGGGGGCCTGACCCCGGTCTGCCGCTGGCTGGCCAGCCTGTTTTACCGGCAGTTCGTCGAGCGGGTCGTCGAGGTCTCTTCGCCCGAGACGGCCGAGATGACGAAGCTGTTGGAGAACATCTTCCGGGCCATCAATATCGGCCTCGTCAACGAGTTGGCCGTCGTCTGTGAAAAGCTGGGCATCGACGTATGGGAGGTCATCGAGGCAGCCTCGACCAAGCCCTTTGGGTTCATGACCTTCTGGCCGGGCCCCGGCCTGGGCGGCCACTGTATCCCTATCGATCCTCTCTACCTGTCTTGGCGTGTCCGGAGTCTCAACACGATGGTTCGGTTTGTGGACCTGGCCGACGCCATCAACCGCCAGATGCCGGCCCACGTGGCTCAGCAAATGGCCCTTTGTCTGAACGAGCACGGCAAGGCGGTCCGGGGCGCCCGGGTCCTCCTGGTGGGCATCACGTACAAGCCGGACGTGGCCGATATCCGGGAGTCCCCGGCGAACGACATCGCTCGCTACCTGCTCTGGTGGGGGGCCGACTTGGCGTACCACGACCCCTACGTCCCATCGTGGGATCTCGATGGCGAGCGGATTCCCCGGCTGGCCCTCGAGACCCCGACGGGCCCCGCTTGGCAGGTCCTGGCCGACTTCGACCTCGTGGCCGTCGTGACGGACCATGCCTGGTACGACTACCCGACGCTCGTCGAGTACAGTCCCTCCATCTATGACTGCCGGGACGCCTTCCGGCGGCGCGGCGTGCCGTCCAGGCGGCCCGGCCAAATCTGGAAGCTGGGTGCCCCCGGTGCTCGGCCTCCGTGGGCGAGGTGACCCATGCGTGTGATGATCATCGGCAGCGGCGGCCGCGAGCACGCTATCGCTTGGAAGCTTTCGACGAGCCCGGGGGTCCAGAAGATTTACGTCGCCCCCGGCAATGGCGGTACGGGACTCATCGGCCAGAACATCGACCTGGACGTGACAGAGGTCGTTCCCCTGGCCGACCTCGCCCGACGTCTGGACGTCAGCTTGGTCGTCGTCGGACCAGAGCTGCCCCTCGCCTTGGGCATCGTCGACGAGCTACGGAGTCTTGGCGTCCCAGTCCTTGGGCCGACCCGGATGGCCGCCCAGGTCGAGACGAGCAAGGCCTTCGCCAAGGACCTCATGCGGCGGTACGCCATCCCGACGGCCCCCTTTGAGGTCGTCACTCATATGAGTGAAGTCCCGCCGGCCCTCGCCCGAGTCGGCTTACCCTGTGTCCTCAAGGCCGATGGCCTGGCCGGTGGAAAGGGGACTTTCATCGTGTCCGAGGAAGCCGAGGCCCTGCGGATTGCGGAAGACCTCTTGGAGAAGCGGGTCCTCGGCGATGCCGGTAGGACCCTCGTCATCGAGCAGCTCTTGACAGGCGTTGAGGTGTCCTTCCAAGTCTTGACCGACGGTTTTCATGTCCTCCCCTTGGCGACGAGCCAAGACTACAAGCGGGCCTTCGATGACGATCAGGGACCCAACACGGGCGGTATGGGGGCTTACTCACCGTCGGTCTATATGACGCCGGACCTCCACCAGCGCATCATGACCGAGATCGTCAAGCCGACCCTCCGGGCCCTGGACCAAGAGGGCCGAACTTTCACAGGCATCCTTTACACTGGCCTGATGCTGACTCGGGAAGGTCCTCGGGTCCTCGAGTTCAACTGTCGATTCGGTGACCCCGAAGTCCAGACCCTCTTGCCCCGCATGGAAACCCACTTTTTAGAAGTTGTCGACGCTGCTGTCCGGGGTGAGCTCGACCGGGTCCAAGTCCGGTGGTCGCGAGAGGCATGCGTCTGTGTCGTTTTGGCTTCCCAGGGGTATCCGGGACGTTACGAAAAGGGGAGGGTCATCATGGGCCTGGCGGACGCCCAAGCTCTTCCGGGCGTCTTTGTCTTTCACGCCGGGACCCGCCGGGTCATGACCGAAGAGGACGGTCAGTCTGTCGAGCAGTGGCTGACTCACGGGGGTCGAGTCTTGAACGTGTGTGCCCTCGGCAAGACCCTGCGCCAAGCTCGGGAACGAGCCTATGAGGCGGT
>JANXAA010000227.1 GCA_025061865.1 Acidobacteriota bacterium
GGAGAAGACGGCCACTTCGAGGGCAAGGTCAAAGCCCTGGAGGAAGTCGATAAGGCCTTACCTATCCTGCTGGGCCTCAACCCAGACGTGTTCGCCGTCACGGGCGACCACTCGACCCCGGCCCTCTTGAGGGGCCACGGATGGCATCCTGTGCCATTCCTGTTGTTCTCTCGGTATGAACGCTACGATACCTCTCTGACGTTTACCGAGCGGGACTGCGCCCGGGGGACGCTGGGCCACTTCTCCATGCGGTATGCGATGGCCCTGCTCTTGGCCAACGCCCGCCGCCTCCAGAAGTTCGGGGCTTGAACAGTTAGAGGGAGTGGCTCAAAGCGCTTATAGGGCCGGGGTCGGACGTCCAAAACATCCTGATGCTCCGTCATCAGGGACCACCCGCCGGTGTCCTTGCTCTTGGGGTGCGAGGGCCACAAGCCACCGTATCCCTATCCTCTGGGTGGAGAGGGTCGGGGTGAGCAAATCTCTCCGAGACCGGACGGAACTTGGAAAACCCCAAAGGTCCCGAACCCGCCGGCCAGAGCAGTCGGTCGGTTCGGGGGTATCCGCCTATCTGGAGTGCTTGCGGTACAGGCGGACGTTACGAAGGTGCTCGGCGTATGTGCGGGCAAAGCGATGCCCCCCTTGGCCGTCGGCGACAAAGTACAACCACTCGCCCTCGGCCGGGTACAAGGCCGCTTCCAGGGACGCCCGGCCTGGATTCGCAATGGGACCCGGAGGGAGGCCGGCATAGCGGTATGTATTGTACGGCGAGTCGATGTCCATGTCGGCCCGGACAATGGGTACGGGCGTGATGCCCAGCCAGCGCCAGGCATAGATGACCGTCGGGTCACATTCCAGACGCATCCCATGACGGAGACGGTTATGATACACGGCGGAGACCATCGGACGCTCTTCCGGTCGTGGCGTCTCCCTCTCGATAAGAGACGCCAGGGTAACGACTTGCCGGACTGTCCAACCCATCTGGGACGCCCGCTCGGTCCATTCGGACCGCCACTGGCGACGAAATGTCTGGACAGCCCGAAAGAGAATTTCGTCCAGGCTCGCGTTCGCAAAGACTTCATAAGTCGATGGATACAGGTAACCCTCTAAGTCAGGAACCCCGGGGTCCAGGTCCTGGACCCAAGTCGCCAGCCGGGCATCGGCGATGCGCTGGAGCGTCACGGCGCGGGGTGCGACGCCCTGCTCTTCTAAGTAGCGGGCGATGTCGAAACGGTCCCACCCCTCGACGATCGTCAGGGTGCGGACGATGTAATGGCCTTCTAAGAGCTGGCGGTAGACGTCCCACGTGGACAGGGTGCCTTGAAACTCATAGAGGCCGGCTCGGACCTGTCGGTCCGTTCGGTACCATCGGAAGAGACCCCGCAACAGCCAAGGCCGGCGCACGACGCCGGCTGCCTGAAGTTGGTCTACGACCTCCCGGAGAGGCGTGCCCGGTCGGATCTCGACCCGTACGGGCCGGTCCAATCGGCATTGGGGTTGATCCAAGATCCATCGGAGCCACCTCAGGCCCCCCAAGACCAAGATGGCCAGGAAAGCGCCGATCCCCAGCCCTCGAGCCAGCCGCCGGTACCGTCGACTCCGAGCTTTCATAGACCCATCCATCCCCACCGGTGCATAAGCGTGAGACCTCCCGTGATGATCGAGAGGCTGAGGAAGTCCGCCACGATCCCAGTCCTGACCATGTCCCGCAGGGGAAGGTGGCCCGTGCCAAACACGATGGCATTCGGCGGCGTCGAGACCGGAAACAAGAAGGCCATACTCGTTCCCAGTGTCGTCCCGATCACCAAGGGACCCACCGGCAGGTGGAATGTTTGTCCCAGCGTGATGATCAGGGGGATCAAGAGATTCGCACAAGCCGTATTGGACATGAGGTCCGTCAGGAAGATACCCAGGGCCGTCGAGACAGCAAGGCAATTCCCCAATTCCATGGGACGGTACCCGTCAGAGCTTCCAAGACCTGATGGAGTAAGCCTGTGCGGTAAAGGAGTGTCCCCAAAGACAAGCCACCACCGAATAGCAGGAGCGTATCCCAATCGATGCGAGCGATGTCAGCTCGTTCCAAGAGGGGTCCCTGCTTAGGTCTCGCCGGCATCCAGAAGAGCCAGGCGGCAATCAGGACCGGCGGGATCGATTCCGGCCATCGGCGGGACAGGAACTCCCTGAAGGGGTGCATAGCGGGCAAGGTCCACTGCAGAATCCCTGGTAAGAACCACAGGATGACCAGGACGGCAAACGCTCCCAATACCCTTCGACCGGCTGGCGACAAGGAAGCTACCGGAGTATCCAGTCGGACCCCTTCCCACGGGACGTGCCGGAGCCATCGGACGTACAGCCAGGCGTGGACCAATAGGAAGAGGGTCAGTGCGATAGGAAAGGCGATGCCGACCCAACTGACAAAAGAGGGACGGGGCACCTCCGGCGCCAGCCGTTCCAAGAGGCCCAGGGCGATTAAGTTGGGCGGCGTCCCGATCGGCGTGGCCGTGCCCCCGATGCTGGCGCCGTAGGCGACCAAGAGCAGGGCCGTTTTGTAAAACCGTTGTCGGATGGCCTCGTCGGGCAAGTATCGGCCCAGGGCGGCCACGACGGGCAGGAGCGTCGCCGCCGTCGCCGTGTTACTCAGCCACATGGAGAGACCAAAGGCCGTCAGGCCGATGCCCAGGGTCATCCGGTAGGGACCCCCGGCAAAAAATCGGAGCGTCACGACCCGACCGGCTATCCAGGCAGCGGCCCCGTGCCTTTCTAAGGCGCGTGCGACCAGAAAACTACCCAAAAATAGGAAAATGACAGGGTCTGCAAAGGACCCAAAGGCCTCCCGCTCAGAAGCCACGCCCAGGACGACTGCGCCTACAGGGATGAGGAGGGCCGCAACCCCCAAGGGAACAGCCTCAGTCAGCCACAGGACCAGAGGGACCCAGGCCCAGAGCAGAAGCCGGCGGGCCGGTGGGGCCAGGACCGGCCCGACCCATGTCGCCAAAACGACTTCCCCCAGTGCGATCAGGCCAAGAGCCCACCATCCACGACGTCCCATCCCTCAATCCTCGAGGGTTCAGGATACCAAAACCACCCCGATGGGAAAAATCGACAGGCCGGGGGAATATGCCGTCGCCCTAAGTCCGTGGGGCAGGCAGCGATAGGGAGCACAGGCCTTCGGCCTGCCTCGGTTCATAGATCACAGAATTACCAGATCCGAGTTATGAACTCCTTTTAGGTCGTCCCGGTCTCCAGAGGTGTGATTCGGCCATGACCTTTGCCAGACTCCATCACCCTGTCCGGGCGTCCCGCCCCTACGTGGTCACAAGGTTTGTAAATCCAACGGTCTTTGATAGGATTGAGATGTCACACCCATGTGGACGGCTGACTTAACAGAGTGTTTTAGCCGGTGGGAATGGCATCTAATCGGCTCTTTCCAACACCCAGGAAGCACGATTTTCCATTCGAGTAATGATCCTGGGCCGGTCGGTAGAGGGGCAGATAGGCCAGCCGGCGGGGTGGGTATGCTGATCGACCTGCCTATCTGCCTAGATTGAGCCATCGTCCTTCCCGAGAACTCGGAAAAACTCATCGGATTGGCATTTTCACGAAGTACATCGCTTTATTAAGCCGCGAGGTGTCATGGCCAGGCGTCAGGTTCCCCAGACTCAGACCCCCGGGCCCTGACCTCTAAGGCCCAATCTCGGAAAGACGGGCTGCACTCCGATGAAAGTAGTTCTACTGGAGGATAGGGACAGCGTCCGTTGGGCCGTCGTACTGGAAGACGGCGGGGAGAAGCTCAAGGTCCAGGATGAACGAGGCCAGCAAGTATGGATTCCCCGCAAAAAGGTCCTCTTCGAGCTTCAACCTGCCGCTTCTGGGTCATCTGACATCGTCAGTGAAGTCCGCCGGCAGGTCGAGACGATTGCCCAGGACATCGACGTTCAACTCCTATGGTCCCTGCTTCAGGAAGAGGGTCGGACGGGTCGGACTCTCGACGAATTAGCTCGCCTGTACTTTGGTTCACGGCCGATCCCGGAAGAACGGGTGGCCCTCTACCTACGGCTTAACTCGGAAACGCTCTACTTCCGAGTCCGGGGCGACCTTTACGAGCCCCGGCTACCGGACCAGGTCGAAGCCCTACAACATCAGCGGCAGGCCGAGCAGGCTCGGCAGAGCCGCATCGAAGCGATGGCCCAGCGGTTGGCGCGATGGATCCATACCCCCACGGCACCTTGGACGGAGGAGGACCGTCGGCTGGCCGAGACCGTCCTGGCCTATTTTCGACGCAAGGTCGACGACCGCACGGTCCATGACCTTCAGCAAGTCTTTGCGACCGTCCCCGAGCTTCAAGAAGAC
>JANXAA010000228.1 GCA_025061865.1 Acidobacteriota bacterium
TGAACCCTCTGAAATCGGTGCGCCCCGCCGCCGTCTCTCGACGGTCGGCGGGGCGCCTTATCTGCCTACCACCCTCCGCCTCACCCGCTAGAGCGGGGTCGATGAGGGGGGGGTGTTTTGTAAACTCTCGACCAGGGGGCGGGAAAGATGAAGATTACCTCCCAAGTCCTTGGCTTCGTCGGACTCAGCCTCCTTTCTTTCATGGGTAGCCTCGGCGCTCAGGAGGCGGCGCCTCCGACGGAGAACGTCCTGCGGGTCTGCGCCGACCCGGCTGATTTGCCCTTTTCAGACCAAAATCGGCAGGGGTTCGAGAACAAAATCGCCGAGGTCGTCGCTCAAGCAATGGGGGCCCGGCTGGAATACTACTGGTGGCCCTACCAACGGGGTCTGGTCCGGCGTACGCTGGAAGAAGATAAGTGCGATGTCCTCATCAACGTCCCGACGGAATGGGAGATGGTCCTGACGACCCGGCCGTATTATCGGACGACGTATGTCTTGGTATGGAAGGTTGACAGCGAGTTCGAGGTGTCTTCCAGCCTCCAGGACTCTATTCTCCGGAAGGTCCGGGTCGGTGTGCATCTTAATACGCCACCCCACGTCTTGCTGGCCGAGCATGGAATTGTCGAAAACCTCATAGTCTATTCCCTTACCTACGACCCTCAATTTCACCCGGAGGACTATCCGGGCAAGCTTGTCGAGGACTTGCTGGCCGGGAAGGTCGACGTGGCCGTCGTGTGGGGGCCCATTGCCGGGTACTTTGCCCGGAAGAAGGGGGCACCTCTACGGATCGTCCCGGTCCCGGACGAGAACCCCCGGATCCCGATGGCCTTTAACATGTCAATGGGCGTGCGTCGGGGGAATAAGGCCTTGAAGGCTCGACTGGAGGAAATTCTGACGATTAAGGAAGCGGAAATCCGGGCCATCTTGGAGGACTACGGCGTCCCCCTGTTGGAAATCCAGCCGGCCCGGGAAAAGCCAGCCCCTTCTAAGGAAGGTCACAGGCACCCGGGATGACGGGAGGTGACGGAGTGACGAGGAATCGTCTCGTTTGCTGTCCCTTCCCGTGTGTCGCCAACTCCATGGTGTCCCTGAATTACTTCGTTGCTTAGTCTCGCTAACCCGATGGGCATGTTTTGGACATAGGGCCCAGGCCTTGGCTTGCGTCGATGGGTAGATTGGCCGGGAGGGGGTTCAGCACGGTAGGGGAGCTCGTGCCCTACATTCCAAAGACCCGCGCATAGGGGTTTACTGGCTGCGGGTAGCTTGATCGGCGTTAGGTGTTGGATGCTGAAGCCTGAAGTCATATACCGAACCCCCAGTACCCAGCACCTAACACCGAACCTAAAAAATGGAGACCTCCTATGCGGCAGGGACGTCGAATCCTCTTACCCATCTTAGGATTCCTGATCGGGGGGGCCCCCATAGGCCTCAGCTTCTTAAGTGCCCAGGATTCACTTAAGAATCCCTATGCCGGAAACGCCGAGGCCGCCAAAGAGGGGTATGCGATTTATCAAAAGATGGGTTGTCCCGGGTGTCACGGCGCCGGCGGTGGAGGTGGTATGGGTTGGGCCCTGATCGACTGCATCTGGCGTTTCGGATGGGATGACGCGACGCTCTTTCGTCTCATCAAGGGCCAAATCCCCGAGCAGACGATGCCTCGCGGGTTCGGCGACGTCTTGACGGACGACCAAGTTTGGAAAATCATCACGTGGGTCCGCACGGTCAACCACTGTGAGGAAAACGTCATCGGCCAGCCGACGGCGGCGACCACTGCCCCGACGAGTCCAGAAGTGGCGGCCCAAGAACAGGAAAAGGCGTGCCGCCTGGTCGCCATCAATCCAAGCATGATCCGTCAGACCCTGCAAAGTTTTCCAGACTACGCCTCGACGTATGTGATCCTGTATCGGGAGGACGTGACGAAACCCATCCGGTCCCTGGAAGACATAGCACTTTCGAAACTTCGGGTCGGCGTGAATGCTGATACGCCCGTCGTAGACCTCTTGAAAAAGGCCGGAGCCTCGAACGTCACGACCTACTCGCTGTCGGAGGGCTCCTTGGGCCAGATCGTGACGGACGTCTTGGACCAGAAGATCGACGTGGCCGTGGTATGGGCACCCTTGGCAGGCTTCTTCATTTGGCAGTCGGACTCGGAGCACCGCCTGACGGCCATACCCCTGGCGATGGTCTTGACAGCCCCGACACCGTTTCATTCTGCCGAGGCTTCGTCCATGACTTACGTCCAGCGTTGCCAGCAGTTCTTGCACGGCGTGCTGGAGTCCTACGGCGTCGTGCCGGCTCAGGTCCTGACGGCGGGTTCCAATGCCCACTGATCCGACCCTTGGGGCAAATGGCAGGTCAACAGATAGACGGTGATCGCTCAGAGGACCGTCAGTCATGACGGCATCTATCGAGGATGAGAGGCCATCTCCATCGAAGCGGACGGCTATGCGAGGACCCGTCGGGGCGGTCGTCCTGGCGGCTGGGGCCTCGACGCGGTTGGGCACGCCCAAGCAGCTGATTCGATTTCGAGGCCGGACGCTCCTGACGCGTACGGTTTACGTCGCCGCGGCGGCTGGTTTCCAGCCGATCGTCGTCGTGGTCGGGGCTTATGGAGAGCGCATTCGGCAAGAAGTCGCCCTCCCGCCGGGGGCTGGGTGGGTCGAGAACCCTCGATGGCCGGAGGGGATGAGTACGTCCATTCGTGTGGGCCTGGCGGCCCTCGTCGAGGCGGTGCCCTCGGTCCGCGGCGTCTTGATGATGGCCTGCGACCAGCCCTACGTGTCCGTGACCCTGCTTCGTCGGATGGCGGCGGCATACCGGCGCACGGGCGCGCCGGTCGTGGCTTGTATGTATGGCGGCACGTTCGGCGTACCGGCCCTTTTCGACGGAGCGCTCTTTCCTGAACTCTTGGTCCTCGAGGGCGACACCGGGGCGAAATCCGTGATCGCCCGGCACCTCGACCGAGCAGTTCAGGTCCCTTTCCCGCGAGGCGTCATCGACATCGACATGGCGTCAGACCGGGCGAAGCTCCTGCGCCATTCGACCATCCGTGAGACAGCCAGTTGACAGGGTTAGGAGGGGGCCTTATATTTTTCATCCACTACCGGACGACGCTGTGGAGCGATGCGGAGCGACGCTTCCGAAGAGTCGCAGGGTCATGAAGCATGGCGACCCGCCGGATGCCTGTCGGTCTTCCGGGGAGACGGGGCACAGGCGCGCGGGAGAAGCTTTGTCCATAGCGGGGACACGAGTTTCTCCTTGACTCTCCGGGAGTCTTGGCCTTCTCCGACGAGTCAAGGCGACCCAGTGTCGGATTTTCCCTACAGGACCCTTTTCCCCCGACAGTCTCGACCTGGATAGGGGTCTCCGATGCCCCGTTTTTTCAAACGCTACGCACCGCCCGGCACGTCGCCCGGCGTGCTGACCCTCCCACCGGAAGTACCCCTTCAGCCGGTAAGCCTGGCGGCTATTTATTACCACGATGAAACCTTCGAGGAATTTAAGGCCCGCCGGGTCACGGACGTCCTGCCCTACCTGTCTCGCCGGGGTGTCCTTTGGCTTAACGTCGAGGGCCTGGACCGGGCGGTTTTAGAGGAGCTGGGCCAGGTCTTTTCGATCCACCCCCTCACCTTGGAAGACATCCTTCATACGGGCCAGCGGCCCAAGATCGAGGACTACGAACACTATGTCTTCATCGTGCAGTACCTCTTCCGTCGTCGGGCCGACGCCGGCGACTTCCAGATGGACGCCGAACAGATCAACATCATCTTGGGCACCCACTATGTCCTGACTGTCCAAGAGGGCAAGCCCGGCGATGCCTTCGACCCGATTCGCGACCGGATTCGGTCCGGCCGTGGGCGGATCCGTCGGATGGGCGCCGACTATCTGGCCTACGCCCTGTTGGACACGATCGTGGACCACTACTTTCCCTTACTGGAAGCCGTCGGCGAGACGGTCGAAGACTTGCAGGACGAATTGGTCCTGCGGCCGTCGCCCCAGCTCCTGCCCCGCCTGCACGCCCTCAAGCGGGAACTCCTGTTCATGCGTCGAACCCTGTGGCCGACCCGGGAGGTCGTCCTTGGGATGATGGACCGCATCGGCCATCAGGCGATCCATGCCGAGACTCGGGTCTATCTGCGAGACGTTTACGACCATGCCGTGCAGGTCATTGACATCTTAGAGACCTATCGGGAAATGCTAGCTGACATGGTCGACGTGTATCTCTCCAGCGTCAGTAACCAGATCAACCAGGTCATGAAAGTCCTGACGATCATTGCCACGATCTTTATCCCTCTGACGTTCATCGTCGGGATTTATGGCATGAACTTTAAT
>JANXAA010000229.1 GCA_025061865.1 Acidobacteriota bacterium
CCGGTTTGGGACTGCCTCGAGTGCCTGCCATCGTCGCTGGGCTCCATAGCCGTAAAATCCGGGCGGACGCCGGACGGGTGTACACCCGACTTCGGCGACCCGAAAATCGATCGAGTCCGTCGTGTTCAGGGCTTTTCGAAGGAATTCGGCGGCCGCCTCGCCCAGATGGACCTGCATGGCACTGAAAAAGTCTTCTGGATAGGGGTGTCGGAATCGCCAAGCTTGGAAATAAGCCCGGAGCGCCCGCGTGACCGCGTCCGAACCGTACAGGCGTTCCAGGGTCAAGAGTGCCAACATGGGCTTGCTGTATGAGTTGGCGTTATAGCTGGCCCAGTTCACAAACTCCCAGGCGTACGTATTGGGCGGGTCGGTCGAGAAGGCCTCTGGGGCCATCGCCCCGTCGTGGTGCCAACCCCAGAGACCGAAGACAGGCAGGCGAGTCGAATGGGGCCCATACAACTGGTTGATGATCTTGGCTTCTACGTAGGAGTTGAGGCCTTCGTCCATCCAAGCGGCCTCGAACTCGTTGTTGGCGACCAGGCCGTACCAGTACTGATGCCCGAACTCGTGGACGGCGATGACCTCTGGGAATCGGAGCCAGGCCGGAAGTTGAATCCCGAGGCCGCCAGTAAAGAGGGTCGGGTACTCCATCCCGGCGGCGGCGAGGCCATAGAGCGGTGGCTCGACGATGGTCAGGACCGGGTAGGGATAAGGGCCGTACCACTCGGCCGTGAGGTCCAAGGCGGTCCGGACGGCCGACCGGATCCGGCGGGCGCCCGTCTCATGACCGGGTGGGTAAAGGACCCGAATTTGGACGTGGCGCCAGCGGTCCCGCAGCTCCCGGAACAATGGCGAGGCCGTCCAAGCGAAGTCGTGGACGTCCTCAGCATGATACCGATACGTCGTCTCCCCGATCGGTTCGTCCCGACGGGCGACCTCTTCCCCCGTCGCGCCGACGACGAAGGCCCGGGGGACCCGAATGTCCACGTCGTATACGCCGAAGTCGGCATAAAACTCACTGTTCGCATGGAAGGGATGACAGTTCCACCCCCGTTCTTCTAAGACGCCGACCTTCGGGAACCACTGGGCGACCATGAAGAACGAGCCGGCGTACCCGGTTCGGGCGAGGATACGGGGTAGGCGGGTCTCGAATTCATACTCCAGACGAATCGTCTCCCCGGGCCCCACGGGTCGAGGGAGCGTGACCCACAGGACGGTCCCGTCGGCATCGTAAGAGAACGATAGATCGATTCCGTCCACCACGCGAATGCGCTGAAGTTCGACCCATCCCCAGGCCTCCGGGTCCTGGGGGAGTCGAGCCCTTCCCAAGGGGCCACCGCCCTCCCGCATAAACAACGTGTCCCCGTTTTTAAAGGCATTCATGTACATGTGAAAACACAGCTTCGTGACCGGCTGGCGGGTCGCATTCCGCCACTTCAGCCGGGCCTGGCCGGTGACGGTGTGTTCAGCCGGCCGCAAATGGGCCCGGAGTTCATAGTGAACGATGCGGCTACTGCGCGGCTCAACAAACCAGGGCCCACCGCCATAGATGGGAGTCGACCCCAGGACGACTCCGAGGCCGACCTTCAGGCCCCATCGGACGATTTGCAGGGTCCCTATCCTCATCTTCAAGGCCTTCCTCGGTCTTATCAAGTCGTCATGCCGGCATTATATCCCGGACGCCGACTTCAGAGAATCGAGTATTTCCAAGGTGATAGCAGACTCGGGCTCACGACGCCCCGGACCTTCACTGAGATTGGACTTTTAGACGGTTTTCGCTACAATGCACCGTCCACTGTGCCTTAGCCCGATGTCCCGGCTCCTATGGTCGAACGGAGAAGGCCTTATGATTTTACCCGAATGGCTTCGTGCCCTTACGGACGTGCAGGCCATCATCCAATGGGGGGGCGTCCTGGGGATCGCCTTGGTCGTATTCGTTGAGACAGGCCTCTTTGTCGGCTTCTTTCTGCCCGGGGACTCTCTCTTGGTGACAGCTGGTATCCTGGCGGCGGCCGGCCACCTGGATTTGAGCCTGTTGTTGGTCCTGACGACCCTGGCGGCTATCGTCGGTGACCAGGTCGGCTACGGGATTGGACGCCGGGCCGGTGAGGCCTTGTACCGGCGGCCTGACAGCCGGTGGTTCCGTCGGTCACATTTGGAGCGAGCGCATGCCTTTTACGAAAAATACGGGGCCAAGACTATCGTCCTGGCCCGATTTGTCCCTATCGTCCGGACCTTTGCGCCGGCCGTGGCAGGAGCAGCCCTGATGCACTACCGACGTTTCGTGACGTATAATGTCGTAGGCGGCTTCCTGTGGGTCTTCAGTATGGTCCTGACCGGCTACATGCTGGGCAGGGCCGTGCCCCATATCCAGAAGTACCTCCATTGGGTCATCGCCCTCGTCGTGTTCTTATCGATCCTGCCGGGCATCATCGAGGCCTGGCGTAACGCACGAGTAGCCCGGCGGGCTCTACGGCCGGTGTCAACTGAGGTGTCCCGACGGGTTTCGAGCTCCCCCTCGGTCGAGTAGGTCGGCTCGGTGTGGAGTCTTGGGCGCCGGGGTGTCGGGCGTCCGGGACAGGAAGGATTGGGAAGTTTTGGCTCATGGGATGCATGAGGACCATGACCCATGAGCTATGAGTCGATGTCCGCCATGAGCCATCCTGCAGATTGGGTCGAACTGGACGGGCGGGAAGAAGAAGGCGGCGGCTCGATCTTGCGGCATGCCTTGGGGTTCAGTGTCCTGACGGGTCGACCCTTTTGGATCCGGCATATCCGAGCCAACCGACCCCAGCCGGGCCTGCGTTCTCAGCATGTACACAGTGTCCGGGCGGCCGCCCGCCTGTGCGGGGCTCGGGTCCGTGGAGACTCAGTCGGCTCGACAGAGCTGACGTTCGAGCCAGGTGCCGTCCGACCGGGTGATTACGAGGTCGACATCGGCACAGCGGGCTCCGTCACCCTCCTCTTGCAGGCCATCCTCCTGCCCGTCGTGATGGGACCAGTCGAGACCCGGTGGGTCGTCCGGGGCGGGACGGACGTCCCCTGGAGTATCCCAGCCGACTATTTTGAGGCCATCTTACTGTTTCAACTTCAACGCTGGGCCCAGGCTTCGTTTCGCTTGCTCCGACGAGGCTACTACCCGGCCGGTGGGGGGCACGTCGAGCTTCGGGTTCGACCCCACGGAGTCCCGCCGATGCCCCTTCGGCTAGACGGCTCGGGCCGACTTGTCCGAGTCGAGGGCGTGGCTCACGCTTCCTGCCCCTTGCGCTCGGCCCGTGTGGCCGAGCGCATGCGGGCGGCCGCCGTCAACGCTCTACGGCGGCCGCCCGATGTCCCCGTGTCGGTTCGGGTGGACTATCAGGAAACGGCTTCGCCCGGGGCCGGGATCGTCCTGTGGGCCACCCTGCGAGACGTGGACGACCAGACTGTTGAGTACCGCCTCGGGGCTTCGGCCCTCGGCGAGCGAGGAGTACCAGCCGAGACCGTCGGCGTCCGGGCTGCCCAAGCCCTGACGGAGGAGCTCGATGCCGGGGCCTGCGCGGACCGCCACCTGGCTGACCAGCTGGTGCCTTTTCTGGCATGGGTCGGGGGACGCCTCCGAACGTCGGCCCTCACGCCGCACACGCGGGCCAGCCTGTACGTGGCCCGTCGGTTTCTCCCCGAGGTCCAATGGGACGTCCGAGAAGAAGGCCTCCTCACGGCGACCCGGCCGTGAATGGCTCCTGATGGAAAGCCGCCTCTTTCCCGGGACCCGGCACCTGAGACTCGAGATCCCGCTTCAGCTTGCATCCGGCCGGGAAATCTGGCCACAATGATGGGCATCTGAATCGTCCTGGGTAAGCCCAACGTCGGATGTCGGCCCTATTCCCCAGTCCGTCCTCCGGGCGACGGGTCCTGGTCGTCGCCACGTGGCTCCTCTTGTGTGTGCCCCGCTGGGCCTTTCTGGCCTATGATGCCCCGGAAGACCTGGATTGGAGCTGGGGCGAACTTGTCGATTCAGGCAATTACGCCGTCAACGCCCGTAATAAGATCCTGACGGGCCGCTGGCTGCTCGACGCATGGAACCTCATGTATCTGAACCCTGTGCCCCACCTCTTGACTTACCTGAGCTATCGTCTCCTGGGGGTCGGCTACTGGCAAACCCAAGTCGTGCCAGCCCTCTTCTCCAGCTTGACCTTGGGAGTCGTGTTCGCCGCCCTATACCGGACTTTCGGTTTCTGGTGGGCCTACCTCGGGATGGTCCTCTTGGGGCTTCACTATCTGCACTGGACCTATGCCCGCGTCGGGAATCGAACCGGCGAACTCCTCTTCTTTC
>JANXAA010000022.1 GCA_025061865.1 Acidobacteriota bacterium
GTACTTAGCGACATCCCGCTCATGCGTCACGACGACGATCGTCTGCCCCTGTCGCCAGAGGTCCTGCAAGATCCGCATGACCTCATCGCTCGAACGAGAATCCAGGTTCCCCGTCGGCTCATCGGCCAGGATGACCGACGGACGGTTGACCAGGGCCCGGGCGATGGCCACCCGTTGGCGCTCGCCGCCCGACAACTCCGACGGCCGATGCCGGGCCCGATGGGTCAGGTGGACCATCGCCAGGGCTTCCATCGCCCGCCGCCGACGCTCCTCCGGGGGGACCCGGGCATAGACCAAGGGAAGTTCCACATTTTCCAAGGCCGTCGCCCGGGGGAGGAGATGGAAGGCCTGAAAGACGAAGCCAATCTCCCGATTCCGGACACGGGCCAATTCGTCTTCGTCTAGGTCCTCGATGGGCCGACCCCGTAAGAAATAGCGGCCCTGCGTCGGACGGTCCAGGCATCCGATGATGTGAAGCAAAGTACTCTTGCCCGAGCCGGACGGCCCCATGACGGCGACCATCTCGCCGGCCCGGATGACTAGGTCGACTCCGTCTAAAGCGACGACCCGGTCGGCGGAGCCGGACCCGTAAATGCGGACGACGCCTTCCAGACGAATGAGAGGCCCGGCATCCGGCGCCGTGGCCGCCATCTCGGGATTACCGGCGTGTAGATTGAACGCGAACACGGTCCCCATCCTTCAGCGCCCGTAAGACTTCGTAAGGCCCGACGACGATCTGCTCACCCGGCTGAAGGCCCGACCGGACCTCCAGGTCAAATTCTCCCATGATCCCGACTTGAATGGGCCGAAAATGGACTCGACCGCCCTCCCAGACAAACACGCCAGCGACGTCCGCCGCCCAGCGGGCCTCGGGCTTATCCCCGCCGGGTACCCGATGGACCAGGGCCTGAATGGGGATGCTCAGGACTTGCTTTTTTTCAGCCGTCACGATCTCGGCATGGACCGTGAACCCAGGCCGGACCTCAGGGAGGGTCTCTCGAAGCTCGACCTCGACGGGAAAGAGGTTCTCCCGGACCGTCTGGCCCAGCTGCTGGCTGGTCGTCTCGCTCAGGGGTTGATACCCGACGAGGGTCACGCGGCCCCAGAACTCCCGGTCCGGCAAGGCATCGATAGTCAGTCGTACGGACTGGCCCTCTCGGACCTGGACGATGTCGTTCTCATCGACTTCCAAACGGACCTTCCAGCGGGTCAGGTCCGCGACTTTGACGAGGGGCCGTTCGCCCCCGATACCGGCGATACTCACGAAGACGGTCTCGCCTTCCTCGACGTAGACACCGATGACCCAACCGTCGATGGGAGATGTGACCCGGACCTGCTCATAATCGTGGCGAAGGCTCTCGAGTTGAGCCTCCAGCTCTCGCAGGCGCTCCTGGGCGACAGCATACTCCCGCTGCCGGATTTCCCACTCCGTCTGGGACTTTTCGAGGGCCTCCTTCGTAAGGAGACCCTGACCGAAGAGTTCCCGGGCTCGGTCCCAGTTCCGGCGGACTTGCTCCAGGGTCAGGCGGGCGGACTCGACCTGCTGGCGAGCAGCTTGCAGGGCAGCCTGGAGACGATCCAATTGGGTGCGCAAAGGAACGGGGTCGATCTCGACGAGGACCTGACCCTTCTGGACCCGGTCGCCCTCTTGAACAGCGACCCGCCAGACCCGACCGTTGATCTGACTACTGACAGAGACTTCCGTCCAGGGTCGGATCTTGCCTGACGCCGCCACGACCTGCCGGAGGTCCTGCACCGTCGAGGGGGCGACTTCGACCGTGATGGCCCGGCCCCGGGAACGGGCCCCCTGCCAAAGGCCGATGAAGCCGAGAAGGACGACACCGACGACCGCCCACTGGAGGACCCGACGCCTTCCCCGACCCATACTCATCCACTCCTTACCTGAAGTATTCAGTCAGCCTCCATCCCCCGTACAATCCGACCGAAGATGTAGAAGCCGCCGAGTCTTAGGGCATAAAATCAAGAAATGAAACACGGCGACCCCTATCCTTGACCCGGGGCCGAGCCGACGGCTGGTCGGCCCATCCTGTAACTGGACAAAGCCATCGGACCGATGTGCCCCTCGCCCGGCCTCGTCCCAGGCCGCCGACCGGCTGGTCCCGGCGATGGCGTAGGCCTCAAGCCTATAGGCCCGTAGACCTCTCGGCCCGCGACGGGGGACCGGCGCTCATCACCGGTCCTCGATCTCCGGTCGGGTCGCACGCATTCCCGCCGGATGCCTTCGCCCCTAGGGGGCGAGGGGCAGGGGAACCGACGACAAGCAGTGGGACTTGAAAGATAAGCCAAACAGAGATATAGTCTAAACCTACAGCGTCACTCTATCAATCAATCGTAACCCAACCCAACAGAGCCGTAAGATGAGGGCAAGATGCGCTATGCAGGATAACGGTCCCAGGTCCCGGGGAATCCCGGGGAATCGGTGTGGAGTGTTCGGGGCCCAGGAAGGGGAAGAGCCAAAAGCATAGGACAAGGGGCGTAGAGCCAAGGGGTAGAGGATACCTAATACTCAGCTTTTTACACTTTACGCCATGCCTTCGACCCCTTGCCCATCCGCCGAATTGCCCACTGGCCCAAGACCATGGATCGTCCGCAGGAGCGTGATCATGGGTCCCTTGGAGGGTCCTGCCTTGATAAGGCTTGGGATGGACCTTGGACCGACGCCGGCGGGGGTCGGCTTGCCTGGCTGGTTCGGACCGGTTCTGGTGGGCCTCCTGGGGAGTCTGGTCCTGGGTCTCCTGGGCGGGCTCCTCTGGATGCGTGCCCGTGGCCGACAGGTTCGGCGACTCGTGGACTGGTACGCCCGGACCTTCGACGGCCTTTTGGAGGCCTCTACTCCGGAGTACAGCCACTGGCCCTTGAAGGAGCGACTGGCGTCCCTTTGCCGCCTGCTGGGAGAGTCCATGCGAGTACAGGGCTTAGGTCTACTCTTCTATGATGCCTATCAGGAGCGGGTAGAGGGCCTCCGGATCGACGCCGAGGCTCGGCTCGTCGAGGTCCAGTACACGGGCCGGGAGACGGCGATGGCCCTCTTAGAAGCGCTCCGTAGTGAGAAAATGCCCGGAGACCTCTGGGAATCGATCCCGCCGGGTCCGCATCGGCTAACGCTCCCCCTCCAATACGGCTCGGACCTGCTGGGCATCCTATGGGTCGTCTTCCAGGACGCCGATGCCCTGCGGGCCTCGGAAAAAGCCCTGCGAGTCTTGGCCCATGCCTTCACGCTGGAGCTTAAGAACCGTCTCCTCTACGAGCAGGCCGTACGGGATAGCCTGACGGGCCTGTATACCCGGGCTTACCTGGCCCGCCGTCTCCACGAGGAGCTGTCCCACTACCGCCGGCATCAGCGGCCCTTTAGCCTCATTATGCTGGACCTGGACCACTTCAAGGAGATCAACGATACGATGGGTCACCTCGTGGGGGACCGGGTCCTCCAGATGGTCGCCCAAGCGATGCGCAAGGTCTTGCGAGAGGGGGACGTACCGGCTCGGTACGGGGGCGACGAATTCTTGGTCCTGCTCCCTGGGGCGGCCACGGCGGACGCCCAGAAGGTCGCCCAACGACTTCAGCACACTATCCAGGCCATCACCGTGTCTGGCACAGGACCCCTACGGGAAAGCGTCCAGTGCACGATGAGCATCCTGGGCGATCACTTTTTGAGCCTTACGCAACAGCCCCAAGAGCTGGTCCAGCTCGTGGACCTGGCCCTCCTAAAGGCCAAGCATACGGCCCGGGGCGGCATCTGGGTCGCTGAGTCGCCGAGCCAACTGAGTTGGAAGGACGTGACTTGGCCGGTCGGGTGGGCCTGAAGCCGAGGTACGCCGGTTTCGAGTCTTGGAGGGTGAGGCGGCGTGGACCGGGAGTCTGAAAGGCCTCATCCCCGACCCTTAAGAACCCAATTCTAGCCCCAGCTACCGCATCCCATATCCCGATCCCTCTGCATCTCCTACTCAGTGGAAGGCTGAGGGCCTATCCTTTATGATACCCTTGAGAGCTTCGAGAGGACTGAGAGCTTCTTTTATCTCCCATGAGATATCCGCCGTGATCCAATATGAGTCACGCTGTCACTTTGTCGCTTCTTGACTCTGTCGCTTTCTTGCCGAACGATTCGGCATCGGTATGGAGGACGCCGTATGGTCGGTTTGGTCGTCGTGACCCATGGGGCCCTCGGCCAGGCCTTGGTCGAAACCGCCGAGACGATCATGGGCCGCCAGATTCCGCAAGTAGCGCTGGTGTCGGTCCACTGGCAAGCGCCGGTCAGCGAGATTCAGCGAGCCGTGCGGGATGCGATCCGCCGGGTCATGACGCCGGCGGGGGTCATCATCGTGACGGACATGTTCGGGGGGACACCGTCGAATATCAGCCTTAGCTTTCTCGGAGAAGGCCCCATCGCCGTGCTGACGGGTGTCAACCTGCCGATGCTGATGGTCTACTGGAACTATTGGGAAACGATGGACTATCAGGCTCTGGCCCGGCACATGAAAAATCGGGCCATCGCTTCCATCGTCTCTTCCCTGGACGTGATGCCCGAGGTCCACGCCCTGGAGAAAGAACGTCGGCTATGAAGGAAATTGAAGTCCGAGTCGTCAACTTACGGGGGCTTCATGCCCGGGCGGCGGCCCGACTGGTCCAGACGGCCAATCATTTCCAGTCTCAGATCACCTTGGTGAGGGACACCATGCAGAGCGACGCCAAGAGTATCTTGGGCGTCCTCTTGTTAGCGGCCCCCCAGGGGACCCGTATCCGGGTCCGGGTCTCAGGTCCCGACGAGGACCAGGCCGTGGAAGCGATCCGACGCCTGTTTGAATCCGGCTTTGAGGAAACCGACGAGGACCCGACACGATGACCCGCATCCTTCGAGGCGTAGCCATTTCACCTGGCGTGGGACGGGGCAAGGCTGTCCTGTTGGCCGCCCAAGTCGTGGCCGTTCCCCTGAGGCTGAGTAAGGAAGACGTTCAGGAAGAAATCCGCCGCTTCCAGCAGGCTCTAACTCAATCGAAGAAGCAATTGAAAGAAATCCGGGACCACTTGGCCCGTATGTTAGGTAAGGGCCATGCTCTCATCTTGGACGCCCAGCTTCACCTCTTGGACGACCCCGGCATCGTCCGTACGGTCCGGGACCGGATCGCCAGCCAGTACATTAATGCTGAGTGGGCCCTCGAACTCGTCCTGCGGGAACTCCATCAGAAGTTTCAGGCCATCTCGGATGCGTACCTGCAAGAGCGCTGGAGCGACGTCCGGGACGTCGTCCGCCGCGTCCAGAGCAATCTGATGGGCACCCGTCATCAGCCGGTCTTAGAACCTGGCGAGACCGCCGTCCTGGTCGCCGATGAGTTGGCCCCCTCGGACGTCATCGAACTGACCCGCCAGCTCCAGGTCCGGGGAATTGTCCTGACCCAGGCGAGCCCGACCTCGCACGTGGCGATCCTGTCTCGGTCGATGGGAATTCCCGCCGTGGCGTCCATCGAAAACGTCCTGGACCAGGTGACCTCGGGGCAAGACGTCCTGGTCGACGGCTACGACGGGATCGTCATCGTGGCCCCGACACCCCTGCAGGTCCGGGAATACGAAGGTAAGCGCCGGTACTTCCAACAGCATCTCCGCCTCCTCATCGAAGCCAGTCGGGGACCGACCCGCACGCTGGACGGTTATCCCGTCTCTCTGATGGCCAACATCGAGTTCGTCGAGGAGTGCCATCGAGCGACCACCTATGGCGCCGAGGGCATCGGCCTGTTCCGCTCTGAGTATCTGTACCTGAAGACGCCGAGCCGTCTGCCGACAGAAGAAGAGCATTACGAAGTCTATCGCCGGCTCGTCGAGCTGATGAAGTCTCGCCCCGTCGTCGTCCGCACGGCCGACCTGGGCGCCGACAAGGTCCCCAGCGTCTGGCGGGACTTCCACTCCCGAGAACCCAACCCGGCGTTGGGCCTGCGGGCCGTCCGCCTGGCCCTGAAAAAGCAGGAAATCTGGGAAACCCAGTTGGCGGCCATGCTTCGGGCGGCGGCTCATGGGGACTTGCGCATCTTGGTCCCCTTCGTGGCGACCGTCGAGGAGGTCATCGAGTTTTTGGACATGCTGGAAGACGTGCGTCAGCGGCTTCGGCGGTCTGGAGCGACCTTCCGACCCGACCCGCCCGTGGGTGTCATGGTCGAGATCCCAGCCATGGCCCGTCTGGTCCACCATCTGGGGGACTTCGTGCAGTTCATCAGCATTGGGACCAACGACCTTATCCAGTTCATGCTGGCCGTCGACCGGGACCACGAGGGCCTGCGGTACCTTTACAAGCCTTATAACCCGGCCTTTTTGAAGACCTTGGTCGAGGCTATCGAACAGGCCCGCGCCGTCGGCTTAGACGTCACCATCTGCGGGGAAATGGCTTGGGACATCCCCTCCGTGCCTCTCTTGGTCGGGATGGGGTGCCCGACCCTCAGCATGGGGCCTCAGTGGATCCCGGCCATTCGTTTCTTTATCCAGAAACTCCGGTATGCCGACGCTCGGAAACTCCTGGAGCGGGCCCTGGAGATGCGGATGGGGATGGAAGTCGAGGAGATGCTCCTGGAGTGGATCCAGCGCCACTTCCCCGAGGGTATCTACCACCCCCTCCTGCGGGCCACGACGGCCGAAGTCTCCGACGCCGCCTCGGACGGTGAGACCTATGAGTGGGAACGCCATTGAGCTCCACGGGGTCTCCAAGCGCTACGGCTCCTTTCAGGCCCTCTATCCCCTAGACCTGATGGTGCCTTACGGGACTGTCTTTGGATACCTCGGTCCCAACGGCGCCGGCAAGACGACGACGATCCGCATCATGACCGGCCTTCTCCGACCGACGACCGGGTCAGTTTCCATCGGCGGCCTAAACATCCACCGCCACTCTCGAGAAGCCCGACGGCTCTTCTCATACATCCCCGACCAGGGGTACCTGTACCCCAAGATGACGGCTCGGGAGCTCCTCAGCTTCGTCAACGCCGTCCACGACCGGAACTCGCCCGACCCGAGGGCCATCGAGGCGGCCTTAGACCTCGTCGGCCTCCGGCCGTGGGCCGACGAGCTGATTGAACAGTACTCTTACGGTATGCGTCAACGCTTGATGTTCGCCATGGCTCACTTGCGGGATACGCCCGTTTGGATCATCGACGAGCCCATCATCGGCCTTGACCCCTTAGCCGTCCGGATGGTCAAGACCTGGGTCCGTCAGAAGGCCGCCCGGGGCCATACCGTCTTCCTGTCGACCCATCTTTTGGCCATCGCCGAGGAGGTTTGCGACACGGTCGCTGTCCTCCACCAGGGCCGCCTCGTCGCCGTCGGCACAGATGGACGACCTGCGTCAGGCGGCGGGTGCCGAGGACCGGGACCTGGAGGAAGTCTTCCTACGGCTTACGGCGGAGGGTCAGGCCACCGGCGCGGTATAGAGTCAGCATGCAGCTATTGGGGAATGCATTATAGATGGACGGGTCCGTCGATGGATGATCGGCCCGCGAGTCGGCAGATAGTTCGACTGACCGTAATTTCCCGACGGCCGAGCCCCATGGCCCAACTCCTGAACTGCCGAATAGCCGAATCCCTCAGAGGGGCGACCGCCAGGCGTTCAGGAAGGACGGGACCGGTCGTACGTCGGGAGGCGGCCCGGGACAGGGCACTCCGGCCGCCTCGACCCATTCGACCCCTGGAAGACCAAAGACGGCCTGAAAGCATTCCGCATACACCTGGGCCACGACCGGAAGTGGCGGGCAAGCCGGTCCGACCAGCCGCGCTAGGCTCGTCACGGGGTCCGGCAGGCCACAGGGAACGATCCAGTCAAAGGCCGTCAGGTCCGGGGCCACGTTGAAGGCAAACCCATGATAGGTGACCCACCGGGCGACCCGGATGCCGATGGCCGCAATCTTTGCCCCGCCGACCCAGACGCCCGTCTTGCCAGGCCACCGACCGGCCAAGAGGCCGTATCGACCGCAGAGTTCGATCAGGCTGTCTTCCAGAAGACGCAGGTAGCGGTGCACGTCCCGGCCGAATTCGTTGAGGTCCAGGACGGGATATCCGACCAACTGACCCGGCCCATGATAGGTCACCTTTCCACCCCGGCCGACCTGCCATATTTCAATGCCTGCCTGGGCCAGCCCCTCGGGCGACTGTCGAAAGAGGTCCCAGCCCCCGCCGGTCCCGACGGTCACGACGGGGTCGTGCTCCAGTAATAGCAGGGTAGCGTGACGTCTGACCTGTTCGGCCGCCCAGGCCTGCCAGGCGAGACCTTCCCGGTAGCTCCGACGCCCGAGCCAGAACACTGGGAGGACCTTCATGGTTTCCCTGCTTCTTCTATATCCGGACGGGGCGCCTGCACCCCTACTTTCCCCCGAAACGTTCGATCAGGGCCATCGCCGCCGAGTAGGGGTCCAGGGTCCCGGCGGCGATGGCCTGGATCCATTCTTGGACCTGGGGGTCATCCAGACGAGTCTCGACGCTCTGCATGACCAGGGCCCGCACGGCCTCAGTCAATCGCAGAAAGGCATATTGCTGACGGCGCCGGTCCCACTCGCCGGACCGTTCCAGGAAGGCCCGGTGTTCCCACAAGGCCCGGACTAACTCGTCGAGACCCGCCCCCCGGGTCGCATCCGTCAGGACGATGGGCGGTCGCCAGGGCCGGGCCTGCGGAGCCAGGCTGAGGACATTCCGAAGCTCCTGCCGCATGCGCTCCGCATCGCCCCGGTCCTTCTTGTTGATTACGAAGACGTGGGCGATCTCCATCAGACCCGCCTTGAGGGCCTGGACTTCATCCCCGAGACCGGGCATCAGGACGAGCAGGACTGTGTGGGCCACGCGGGCGACGTCGGTCTCGTCCTGCCCGACACCGACCGTCTCGACTAGGATGACTTCCATTCCGTAAGAGTCCATCAGGTCGACGATGTCCAGGGTCGAACGGGAGAGGCCTCCCATCTGGCCACGCGTGGCCACGCTTCGGATGAACACCCCGGGGTCACCCTCGTGGTCCTGCATGCGGATACGGTCCCCCAGGATGGCCCCGCCCGTGAAGGGACTCGTCGGGTCGACAGCGATGACCCCGACCGTCCGACCCTCGGACCGAAGGGCCCGAATCAAATGATTGATGAGGCTACTCTTGCCTACGCCGGCCGGTCCCGTCACGCCGATGACCCAGGCCCGACCGGTCCGGTGGTAGACCTGCTTCAGGACTTCTCGGCCGACCTCGGGGGCGTCGTCCAGCCACCGGATGACCCGGGCCAGGGACCGCACGTCGCCGAGTCCGACGATCTCTGAAGGCCGCATCTCCTTCCCTCGGGCCTGTCTAAGCAATTCAGGAGTTAGGTAAGGGGCCATAGGTGATAGGGCGTGGAGTCAAGAGCGAATGCAGGCCTAACGCCGTTTCCTCGGGGGTCCGTCCGTCGGTGCCCGCCGCAGGCGTTCTCTCCGGGGCGGTGTCAGACCCAAAGGTCGTATGCGGGGCTTGACGGACCACCGAAAGCGGAGCCGCCGCCCGTCCTGAACGTCGGCGACTTCCTGGAGGAATCGTCGGACCTGGTCTTCCAGCTCGGGCACCCGAATGCCCCATACGACGTCCGGGCATCGGCCCAGATACCCCAGGACCCGCTCCAGTAGATGACGCACGCCGTTCCATTCCTGACGGTCTGCATGGATCAGGGCGGCGTCGATCTGGATGAGGGCCTTCATGAAGGACCGGACCGGCTCTTCAGCAGTCCGCCAGACCTCTTCCCAGGCCTCGTGGGAATCCCAGTACCGACCATGCCAGTAGCGCTCCAGGCCTTGCCGGAAGGCCTCAGGCCACGACAGGACACCTGCGACATCCTTATGGTCGATCATACAAGGCCACTACAGACCTCAGACCTTAGGGTGCCACCGGAATCCGGGACCTCCGAGGCCGGTCCGGAGCCCGCTATCTTTAGGACATGGCACTCGGGACTCAGGACCTTTCCTATTCATCCCCGTCGATCGGGGCTTCCCCTTGAAGGACCCGCCGGGCCACGTCGGCCAGCCGGACACCTCGCCGTTCCAAGAGATGCTCGATGGCCGCCCGGACAGCCCCTTGACCGCCAGGGACGGGGGCGACCCAATCGGCAAGGTCCCGAATTGCGGCCGGAGCGTCCAAGACGGTCATCCGGTAGCCGACGACCGCAAAGGCCGGTAGGTCCTGCACGTCGTCGCCCATGAAAGCCATCTCGGCGAGCGAGACGCCGTGGCGAGCCGCGATGTCCCGCAAGACGGCTTCCTTGTGGGCCACGCCCAGATGGATTTCCTGGACATCGAGTTCCTGCATCCGCCGGCGGACGGCCGGGTCGGCCCGGCCAGAGACGACAGCGATGGAGAGACCCGCTCGGGGCGCCAAGACGATGGCCGAGCCGTCTCGGATGTGGAAAGCCCGTAGGACCTGACCGTCGTCGCCATAATATAGGCGACCGTCCGTCAAGACGCCGTCCACGTCTAGGACCAACCACCGGATGAGCATGGATACGCTCCGAGGTACAGGATGCAGGATCCAGAGTGCAGAATGCAAGATGCAGGATGCGGGCTCCAAACCCCGCTCGCTAAAGCGGGGCGTCTAGACATGGGCCACGGGGTCCCGGGCGCCAGGTGACAGGCTAAGCAATCCCGGACCGCACCTCTGGCGCCTGGAGTCCAATGGCCATTGCTTGCGGCATTCGGGGCGAATGCCTAAAATACTACCCGGCGTCGCCGAGCCGGCGTAGCTCAGCCGGTAGAGCGGCTGATTCGTAATCAGCAGGTCGCCGGTTCGAGTCCGGCCGCCGGCTCCAGGAGTCGTCGATGGCTGATCGGGTGATCCAGCGGAAGAAGAAGCCCATTCAACTAGCGGTCGTGGACCAGGCCGGATGTACGGGGTGCGAGGCCTGCATTCAGTTCTGTCCGGTCGACTGTATCCTGGTCGTCCCCGGCGAGAGCGGTATCCCGGGACACTATCAGCTCGTCGAGGTCGACTTGGACCGATGTATCGGGTGCACGTTGTGCGCCAAGTACTGTCCCTGGGAGACTATCTACATGCTCCCTTATGACGAGGCATATGCCCAGGCCCCCCAACTGACCCTCCGTGCCGTCTGGCATCCTGAGTGGAACGATCGACCCCCCGTCACCGTCGGCCCTCCCGCCGGGGGCGAAAGTGCTCTTGTCGGGTCGACGGCTGAACCATGAAGAAAGCCTTTCCGCTGCCTGAAAACGGCAGGCCCCCAGAAGGTAGGGTGTCCCCGGGGGCGACGGTATGACGACGTGATGAGCCACCGGCCCAGCAAAGGGCTCTCCCTGAGGCCGGATAAGGTTGACCCGCTACCCATCACTCTATTAAGGGCCCTTTCCTCTTGCGTCCCTGCATAGCTTTCGGTAAATTGGGCTTGTGAATCGCGCAGGGCGGTGTCTATGATGGGTTTTGACTTCGTACTTTACGAGCAGGACTACGACCAAATCCAGCAGGTCCTGCATCGCTTAAAGGAGGGCGCCAACGCTCAGATGGTCTTCCTGATCGATCGAAACGGCTCGATGGTCGCTTTCCAGGGGGACACAGAAAACATCGACACGACGTCCTTTGCTTCCTTAGCGGCCGGCAACGTCGCCGCCACCGAAAGCTTGGCTCGTCTGCTGGGAGAGCGAGAGTTCAACGTCCTCTATCATGAGGGGGCCGGCCAGAATATCCACATGTCTCTAATCAGCCAGCGGGTCATCTTAGTCGTCATCTTCTCGAACAAGTCGGCCCTGGGCCTGGTCCGCCTACGAGTCAAGCAGGCGGCGAACGAGCTGGAACGGATCTTCACCAGCCTCATGGAGAAACTCGAGCGCGACCGAGAGCTGATCGGTGCCTCCCTGAATCAGTTCGCCGAGATCACCGACGAGGACATCGACGCCCTGTTCGGGGGTCCCGAGAGTGAGCGGGACCGCGGCCGACCTCGATAGTGACGGCGGGTGAAGGAAAATGGTATTCATCAACTACGCCGCCCGAGAGATCAACGTCAAGATCGTATACTACGGTCCAGGTCTGGGCGGGAAGACGACGAACCTACAGTACATTTACGAGCGGACGAGTCCTGACCAGAAGGGTAAGCTCATCTCCCTGGCGACCGAGACGGAGCGGACGCTTTTCTTCGACTTTCTCCCGCTGGACCTCGGGACGGTCAAGGGCTTTCGGATTCGGTTCCATCTGTACACCGTCCCGGGTCAGGTTTTTTATGACGCTTCTCGGAAGTTAATTCTAAAAGGGGCCGACGGCGTCGTGTTCGTGGCCGACTCCCAGCGGGAGCGAATGGATGCCAATATCGAGAGCCTCAACAACTTGAAGGTCAACCTCCGGGAGAACGGTTTGGACATCCGGACGATCCCCTATGTCCTGCAGCTCAACAAGCGGGACTTGCCCTCGGCCGTGCCGGTCGAGGAAATGCTCCGGGTCCTGCACGTGAAGGGGGAGCCCGTCTTCGAAGCCGTGGCGACCCGGGGCATCGGAGTCTTCGAGACTCTTAAGACCATCGCTCGCTTGGTCTTACAAGAACTGAAGAAGACGACCCATGCCATGGGGTAAGGGTCGGCGACGATGAACCCGGTATATGACTTGGAACCCCCGGAGTGGCGAGATTATTCGGATGCGGAGCTGAAGGTTCGCATCGACCCCTGTCGTCTGCCCCGTCATATCGCCGTGATCATGGACGGCAACGGTCGGTGGGCGCAGGCCCGGGGTCTTCCCCGGGTCAGCGGCCATCGGGCGGGCATTCAGTCCGTCCGGGAGACGGTCGAGGGGGCCGCCGAGCTGGGCGTCCCGGTCCTCACGCTTTTTGCCTTCTCGACGGAAAACTGGCGGCGGCCCAGGGACCAGGTCGATGCCCTCATGGACTTACTGGTCGAGTATGTCGACCGGGAGATCGGGACCCTCCTCAAGAACGACATCCGGTTCATTCCTATCGGGCGTCTGTTTCAGCTCCCGCCTCATGTGCAAGCCAAGCTGGCCTGGGCCCAGGACCAGACGGCCCGGGGTCGGGGCCTGCTGTTCCTGATCGCCTTGAGTTACAGCGGTCGGGTCGACGTCGTCGATGCCGTCCGGTCGATCGCCCGGCAGGTCCAGGCTGGCTGTCTTTCGCCCGACTGCATCGACGAGCAGGTCATCGCCGCCCATCTTTATACTCGGGAGGTCCCGGACCCGGACCTGCTGATCCGGACGAGCGGGGAGCTTCGGATCAGCAACTTCATGCTGTGGCAACTGGCATACACGGAACTTTGGTTCACGCCCATTTATTGGCCGGACTTTCGAAAGCGCCACCTATACATGGCGATTTTGGACTTTCAGCGGCGGGAGCGCCGCTACGGCACGGTCCCCTCTACGCCGGAACCTGTCTCCTCGGGTACGTTTTCGTGAAGCGCATCCTCACCGCGACGGTCGGGATCGCCCTGTTGGCCGCACTACTAGCCTGGGGGCCAGCTTGGGCCGGATGGGCTACCGTGGCCCTGGTCGTCGGCTTGGCCTGGGACGAATTCTTACGATTGGGCCAGCGGCGGGATATCGAGGTCCATCGGTGGCCGGCTCATGGACTGATGGCTCTGGGATGGGTCCTGGCCCGGGAGCCGGGGCCCCACGGAGGCCTCTGGGGGGTAG
>JANXAA010000230.1 GCA_025061865.1 Acidobacteriota bacterium
TGCAGGCGGACCCACTCGCCAGCGGCCGCCATCGAGCGCATCTGGTCCAGCGTGAGTTGCATGGGCGTCAGGGGGTTTTTGACAGCGTGAGCGACCTGGCGGGCCATCTCCTGCCAGGCGGCCAGCTGTTCAGCCCGTCGGGCCTCGGCCTGATAGTGGCGGAGCTGCTCCAAGAGGTCCTGAAATCGGGTTAGGATCGGTCGAAACTCCTCGGGGAGACCCGTCGGGGCGGGAGACGGTGCTTCCAGGCGGGCCGGGTCGATGCCCTGGATAAATTGGACGATTCGCCGGACGGGCCGGACTAATCGAGCGGACAGGTAGTAACTGACGACCATGGATAAACCCATCGTCAGGAAAAATCCCGTCAGGAGTTGGTGGACGATATGACCGATACGGAACTGCAGGACGTAGGAATCGACTGAGACGGGAAGCCAAAGAGTAAAGGGCGGTAGGTCCGTCGTAAGGGTATCTGGAAAGCCAGCCGAGTCAGCTCGGACCTGGGGGAGCAGGCCCATCAGGTACCAGGCCCTTCGGCTGGTCGCATGGAGGCGGGCGTCCTCGAAGACGTCCACGTCCCGCCGCAGAGTCCGTCGGACCCAGTGGAGGAGGGCGTCCTCGACGTCGGTCGAACCCGTGAAGGTCTGATAGTCCTGCAGGATGGTCCGAGCCTCGGCGGCGACTTGCCGGGTCTGGGTCACGAACTGGGCCCGGTAGTCCCGGTACACGGAAAAGCCGATGGCTCCGTATACGACCAACCACAAGAGGCCCACGCTGGTGACGGTCGTCCCAAAGATGAGGGTCCGGAATCGAGGGGGACCCCAGGCGGTTCGGTGATGACGAAGGACCCACAGCCAGGCCGGGACCATGAGCGTCAAACCGTCCCATAAGACGAGGACGGCGAGTCGGTCAAGGAGGTCCCCGAGTCGGTTATACCGGATGGCGAACTGCAGGTCCAGGGACGGATGCGGCAAGGTATACACAGCCAGCCGCTCCCCATAAGGCGTCTCAATGACCTGCCACTGGCCCGGTCGGGCCGGAGGCCGGGGGAGCGGGAAAAACCAGGTCGTCTCCGTCAGGGCGGCCCCCTCCCGGGTCCAGGCCCCAAACCGGAAAGGCCCCAGGAGCTTCTGGAACGTTTGAGTCTCGTCCATCTGAAGGGCCGGAGGGACGATGTCAGGTCGGGCGTCCCAGGGAGCCCAATAGAGGTCCTCGGCGACGGCTAGGATGACTTGCAGGGTACCCATCGAGTGGGGAATGGTCCGCCGGGCGACCCATAAGTACCGAATGCCGCCGTCGTAAACGGTCCGCCGGGTGAGCGACCACTCCCCATCGGCCAAGCCGGGGGCGCCGTCGGGTTCCTGCCACCATGGCATTTGCCAGTCCATTCGAGACTCGGCGAGGCGCTGGCCCCGCTCGTCGTACCAGCGCAAGATTACCGACGAGGCGTTCATCGAGCGGGCGAAGGGAAGCCGCTCCCATAGGAAAAAGGCATGGACTGGGTCCGGGGCCTGCGTCCCTAAAACGGGGAGCCAGCGGTCGGCCCGTTGGAGCGCTGGCTCGAGGTCGACGGCCGCCTGCGCCTGGCGGAACTGATAGAGGGCTTGCCAGTCTCGTTCGACGAAGGCTTGTCGCACAGCATGACTCTGAGCCAGCAGGAAGGGATGGAGGCAGTAGAACAGGCCCCAGGCCGGCAGTAAGACTGGATGGGCGTCCGGTCGACGGACCCACCGAGTCCCGATCCATACGGCCACGGCCATCGTCCAGAAAACCAGGACTACGGGCCAGGGAGAGCCTGATGAGAATCCCCAAGTCACCCCCACGCCGAGGGCGGCACCGATCAAGACCCATCCCCCCAGCCATCGAAGCCATCCGTAGGTCAACGACCCGACAGGGGCGAGCATCCCCATCAGCCAAAGGCCCAGGGTCAGTCGGACCCAGCGATGGAATCCGCTCGCCTGCTCAATCTCCAGGACCTCCAGATGGCTGACGTGGAGGACGTTCGTCAAGAGGCCGGCCATCCAGCGGGTCAAGTCGGTGACGACCAACGTCCATCCCAGGCCGATCAGGACAGCACCCATACGCTGTCGGAAGCTCAGCCGACTCCAAGACACCTTCGAAAAACGGGCCACAGCATAGGCCGCTCCCAGACCCCACAAGACCAGGCCCGCTCCACCGACCGTGAACGCCCAGAGGTTCCGTCCCCACACGGGTAAACCGTGCAGGGTAAACATGACGGGACTGAAGAAATCTAAGCCGGGCCCCTCCAGTTGAGCTCCCCAGCCGACCCACAGGCCAGTCCCCAGGACTGTCCAAAAGACTTTTCGGCCCCGCTCCGACCCAGCCGCCTTACCTCCCAGGGCTTGATAGACCATGCCTGCCAAGCCGACCCAGAGACCGACCGCTAACCCGACGCCGACCAGAGCCTGGAAGGCCGCCCACCAGGCCTTCATACGCTTCTGAGCGTCGGGGACTCGCCGCAAAATCCGGTCCAGGGCCTCGACTCGGATCGTCCCGTCCCAAGACGCCGCCAGGGCATCAGTCACCACGGGAGCGACTTCCCACAGGACCGGTAGCCGGAGCCACCGTTGCCAGACCGGTTGGGGCGACACATCCCAGCGGGTCTGACCGTCTTCGATGCGAAGCCCCAGTCTCTGCTGAACTACGACCCGTTCGGCCCCATGCCGGTGGAGCCCCAAAGCGAATAGACCTGCTGGCCGAGCCTGAACCAACCAGCCAGCGGGTCGATCAGAATTTGCCACCTGCTGAGGATCGACCGAGAAGAACACCCCCCACCGTTCGACATCCGAACCCCGCTGGACCCACACGCCGACATCGGGCTGACCGAACCAACGGCGGAAGTCGCTATCCCGCGTCTGAATCCACCGGGCCTGCCAGACACGCCACTGGGCCCGGGCGACCCAATCGGTCGATCGGGATAGGCCCCAACCCGCCAGCAGGCATAAAGCAACCCCGGCGCCGACCCAACGCTCCCAGGTCTGAAGCCGCAGGCGGCCCCATCGGTCCAAAATCCAAAGACCGACCCCCACAAGAGGAAAAGCAGGCCATCGGAGGAGGGCCACCCACAGCAGGACCCATCGGAGCCACCGTCGGGTCATCGGGTCTGCAATACGATCAAACGCCAGGCCCGGTCGCGAAATTCCCATCCGAGCTCGACCGTATACTCAAAGTCCTTGCCGTGGGCCCGGTCGTGAAAGTGCCATGCGCCCCGGACCAACCACCGATTCCGCTCCGAACCCTCGTCCTGTACCACCTGGAAGGCACGTGTCTCCAGACGGCGCTCCATTTCCTGGAAGAGGGCCTGGGCCTGGTCTGCTGTCAGGAAGCCACTTCGGAGGTTCGGGATTCGGACGTAGGTCCGGCCCTCCGGACTCAGGTAGACGCTTAACCGTGTCCAAGCGTTGGCCTGAAAAACCTGAGCGACGGCGTCCCCTAACTCGGAGGCTTTCCCCCATAGGCCACCGACTAATAATAAGAAGACGCCCATCCATCCGATACGGACTCCACGGGTCATCCTGATCCTTGCCATAAGTTCGAGCATCCCAGCAATCTGGCCGTTGACACCTCCCGTCCCGCAACTTGGCTTCCCATTCGCATCCGTATTTCCCAATCCGCAATTTCCGGGTTTCCTCGACTTGGGCGAAGGGCCCTTTTAACCTCGCCTCCCTGGGCAGGACAGCGGAATCCGATGGGGATTGTGCAAATTCGATGCCGTGGGGCCTAACCTGGGGACATCGGTCGGCTCAACGCCTGCCGGATCAGGTGGCACAGGACCGAGGGCGGGACTAAACCGCCCCGGAGGAGTACGCCATTGAAGAAGACTGTCGGCGTACCGGCGACGTTCAAACGGAGGCCTAACTCGACCTGGCGACGCACACGTTCCTGCGTGACCGGCAGGCCGGCACAGGCTTCTAAGGTAGAAGCCGAACTCGACCCCGGGATACGGCCCTCCAGCCAGAGAGCGATGGAGGGTTGATACATCAGCATCTCATCGTGGACCGCCTGAAAGCGGCCCTGGACGGCGGCACACTCAGCGATAGACGCCAATTGGCAAGCCAAGGGGTGGACGGGCCGAGGGACGCCTGGATTACAGGCCGAATCTAGAGGGAAGTGGCAGACTTGGATGCCGAGGCGACCCCGGAACTCCTCAGCCAGTCGGTCTAAGATGAAGGCCATCTGAACACAGACAGGGCATTGAAAGTCGATGAATTCCACGATTTGGACAGGCGAATCAGGACCACCGACTAAATAGTTACAAATGCC
>JANXAA010000231.1 GCA_025061865.1 Acidobacteriota bacterium
TTGGCTGTACTGCCGCCGGGACCGGTTGCATCGCCGTCGACTGCGGGCCCCTGGTACCGCTCCCCCCCTCGGGGCAGTGCCCATTTATACGGGTTTCGGAATCTATTGAAGATCAGCTTAAAGAGTGTGTCGGCACTGATGCAGGTACCTTGCCGGGAAATATCTTCGGGGATTTGAACTTTCGCTACCGGACGACCGATGGCGACGGCCGAGCTCAGACCCAGTTTACGTCTTACCGGCTTATAAAGTTTGAGGAATTAGCCTTTGCCGCTTTGTTACCTCGAGCTCAGATATGTCTGGGAGTGAGTCCGGGCTCGTCGACCGAAACGTCGACGGAAGAGTCTTCCGAAGACGTAACGACCGGGACTTGCGGTCCCTATCCGGCGCCTTGCAAGGTCCTGACGGTAAGGACGACGGTCTCTCAGAGGACGGCCGTCAGTCCTATCCGTATCCAGCTTCTCCGGTCCTCTTTCCTACTCCCGATTCGTGCCCGGTGGAACGACCCTCAATACAACCTGCAGGTCTACGACATTCGACCCCTGGAGGTCCATATCCCGCAGTTCTGGCATGACTAATCGTTAGGCCTCGGGTCTCGGTCCACTTGGTTTAGGATACAGGAGTTAAAGAATCCCCTCTTTTATAGGCGTTTTTCATACTTGACATCCGGGCCGCCGGGACCATAGGACGGTGCGCTTGAGATACCTATGCAGGACATTGAACGTCTTCACCGTCGGTACCTACTGGACCCCCGACCGATGAACCTCGTCCGCTGGCTGGATGCCCTCTTCCAGGCGGACCGCTTCGAGGACGTCGTCCGGGCCGCTGAGGCCGAGACGGCCCGATTCCCGGACTACGCACCCCTTCGAATCGTCCTCGCTCGAGCCTATATGGCCTTGGGCCGGTGGGACCTGGCACGTTCCCACTTGCAGGAAGTCCTCCGCCGAGACGCGACCCACCTACGAGCCTGGGAAACCCTCCTTGAAGTTTATGCGTCCCAAGACCGCTGGGACGACGTGGCGACATGTCTGGAAAACCTGGAGATGCTGGGCTGGGAGGCCGAAAAACTCCGTCTGTGGAAGGAACGCCTTGCCGAACATCGGCCCCCGATAGCGGCGATTTATGAGGAGACGCCCCAGGAGATCCCTCTTCGGGCACTCAGTCCCACGCCCCCGGCCCCCGAGAGCAGATTCCTTTCGCCCCCTTCCACAGGCCCCGAATCATCCGAGTCTCCTGTCGATTCGGACTCGGGCTCTCGGGTCTCCCCACTTCAGGAAGCTCAGGAAGCCGGACCGCCGGCTTGGGTCCTGGCGGGCCTCGGATGGGCGACATGGGCCGACGCTTGGACTGCTGCCCAGCCGGCGGGTCCGTTCTTCCGACGCCAGCGCCCCCGCGCTCGTGGGGTTTCCCCGAAAGACCTGGCATGGTATAATTTGATTGTCTACTGGGACTACCTCGGCCCGAAGGGCAGGGCAAAAGAATCATGAGGTCTCGGGCCTGGGGGTGGGTCCCAGTGTAGAGAACCCCAGACCGATCCCCTGCGTCGGTTTATCTTGTCTCCCGGCCAGACTTGCCAGCTGCATCGAGTGGGTCGGGGGACTTGTCTCTGGGACTTGCCACCCGGGACTTTGAGCCCTATCGTATCGACTCATTCCCACGCAGGGCCTCTTATAGGGTCTCCCGCTTTGGACGCTCGAGGAACCCCGGATGGAAGGCATGATTCAAGGCGTGTCGTACGAGGAATTCATCATGATCGTCGGCTATCACTGGCAGACCCCTTCCGCCGGCTTCCTGCCGCCCGAAGACAGCCTGCGGGACATGCGGGTTCGCGCCCAAATACGTCCCCGGCCCGACGCAGAACACTATCCAATCGAATGTTATATCGTGACGGAGTACGAACCCCTGATCGGTCAGTCGAAGACCTTTGTCATCCTCCGGACTGAGGCTGAGAACTATGAAGGCCTTGTCCGAGAAAGCCGCCGGCTCCAGCTCTGGCTCCGGAGTCAGGGCATCCCGACCTTGTTCCGCATCGACCCCCGATACGGCCTCGTCTACGGAAGCCATCGGGAGCCCGTCGTGCCGGCAACGACACCCGACTTCCCTTACATCCTGACCGTGCAAGTCGTGACCGACGACCCGGGTCATCCCGAACTGGCCCTCCAGGGATACGTCGAATCGGCCTTTCGGGCTCGATTCGCCGAGCTCTTCGAAAAGTACAACCGGACAAAACCCCAGACCTTCCGCCTCCTGGGCATCGACTTGAGCCGCCTCTTCCGACGAAGCCCCGGGCCGACGACCCGGCCGGTCATCCCCCTGACTTACGACTGGGTCCGCCGCTTTCTCCAGAACCTGGTCGAGCGCCACCACTGGTTCGACTTAGACCTGTCCCTGATTTACTCGGACATCACTGCGCGGGACTTCCAGAACGTCCCCGTCGGAGTCGACGCCGTCGCCCTCTCCCCGGACCGGCCCCTCCGGTTCTTCCACTCCGTCGAGGAACTCACCCGACGTCAGGTCGCGTGAAAAGGAATGAGGTAGGAAAAGCTCCATTTCATGCTCCGCAGCGCCGGCCGTAGAGAATCCGAAAAATGCAAGATACAAAGTGCACGGGACTCAGTGTTAAAGGTCAGGGGCCGTGGACCCGGTCCCTCTCCCTCTTAAGGTCTGTCCATAAATGCCCGCGATCCCGACGCTATCCGCACTGCCCATTGCCTATACCTCACCCTGCCGGGGTCTTGCTAGCCCTCACCGTCCTCATCCTGGCCGGGACGGGCTGGGTGGACATGCGGAATGCCAAATGTCAGACGCACGATGCACGATGCGGAATGCGGGATAAGCAGGCATGCGAAAAGAGGATGGCGCGTTGTGAAACGGAGCGTTCCTATCCGTCTCTCCTCACTCCCCCCTCTTCATCCCCTGTTCCCCATCGTTCTGTATCCCTCCTCCAGGCCGTCATCGTCAACCGCCTGGCCCGGCGACCGACACCGACGGGGTGTGCCCTAAGTCCCTTTTACGGCCTGGTCGAACGATACGCCCGCGCGCACGGCCTCGACGGACGTTTGGTGGCGGCCATCATGGAGGCCGAGTCAGGCTTTAACCCGTGGGCCCTCTCCGAAAAGGGGGCCATGGGCCTTATGCAACTCCTCCCCTCGACGGCTCTGGACTTGGGCGTCACAGACCCCTGGGACCCCGTCCAAAACGTGGCGGCTGGCGTCCGGTACCTGCGGGCCCTGCTGGAACGGTACGGCGGGGACGTCCAAAGAGCCCTGGCCGCTTACAACATGGGCCTCGACCGGGTCGACCGCCTAGAGTCCGATGCGTGGCCGGCCGAGACGCGCCAGTTCGTCCGACGGGTCCTGCGGACCTACGACCGTCTGTACAAGGCGTGCCCGGGGTGAATCGGTGTCGTGTGCGACAGGATAGCCGTCCTGCCCCGGGAGCGGCTTTGGGGGTAACCCTGAAAGCGGCTTCCCCTCTCCTTCGTTATCTCTGAAGGTAAGGTATGAACGGGGCCGGCGGCGTCTTGGGGGCTGGCTCCGAAGGCTCCGGCCGTCCATCCAAAAATTTGAACCCCCGGCCGCAAATCCAAGATTTTGGACATTGCCGAACATCCTTTGTTTAATTTTACTCTAAATTACACACGTTAAATTGGTATTTAAACAAAATTAAATTATTTAATTATAAATTTTAAAATATTTGTCTCATGGCACGGAGTTTGATATAGGACTCCAGATGTCAGGGGTGGGGTTTCAAAGGGTTCGTTTTCCCCTAACCCTACTCGGGACGCCCAGCACCCAAGCCCGAACACCTTCTATCGGGGGAGGACACAAATGCGACGCTACTGGATAGGGGTCGCCAGTATGCTAGTGGTCGCCCTGGGGGCCGGGCTCGTGTGGGGCCAGGCCCGGACGGGCGCCATCTACGGGACGGTCACAGACCCCGACGGGAATCCCCTGCCGGGCGTGACCGTCGAGTTGACGTCTTCGGTGACGGCCCGGATGACGGCCGTGACCGACGTGGACGGGACGTACCGCTTCCCGAGCCTGCCGCCGGGGACGGACTACACGTTGCGGTTTACACTCCAGGGCTTTCAGCCGGTCGTCCGGTCGGACGTCAGTGTCCTGCTCGGCGTGAACACGAAAGTGGACGTGACGCTTCGGCCGGGGGCCGTCGAGGAAGTCGTCGTCCGGGGGGCTGTACCGGTCGTCGACGTGAGGTCGACGAAGGTGGCGACGAACCTGTCGCGGGACGTATTGCAGGAACTGCCGACG
>JANXAA010000232.1 GCA_025061865.1 Acidobacteriota bacterium
AAATCACGCCGGGCCACCAGAGTAAGGGGGCCGATGAGAAAAAAGACGGGAGCTGAGGCGGCGGGGGAGAGGTCTCCCAGTAAGGCAGGTAGTACAAGAAGAACCGGCGCTTCCAGTCCGGGGTGCGGGGGGGTGGCCAGTTGGTCTCGAAGCCTGCGGGTTTCGATACGAACCATCGCATATAATGGTAGAAATCACCGTTGTCGGCTATCCCAATGTCTATTTGCACGTAAAGTAAAATTATAAGATAAATGATCAGTGTATACTTGGCTACCGTGACCAACTTGGCTACCGTGACCAACCCGGCCCTCCCGCAAGACATCGGTCCGATGAGTTTATGACGACCCGGCCTGAAGGCTTCCCGAGCACCTGTCAGGGGACGACGACAAACTCCAGGCGATTCGATTCGCCCCCATGATTTCTCAAGTAAACCGAATACCGCCCAGGCCGGCTGTAAAGCTCGGCCGGCACCAGAGCCGTCAACAGGGTCGGGCCGCCGTAGGTCGTAGTCAAGGGACGCGTCTCCCAGACGACGACCGTATCCGGCGTGGCATCCTTCGCTTGCACGGCCAAGGCGGACTGTCCATCGGATTGCACGTTAAAGCCCTGACCGACGCGAGTACCCGTAGGATAGAGTCGGACCAAGACCGGTATCGAGGCCCTCGGGCGGACGATAAAATCGAGTCGGTTGGACGTCCGCAGGCCATCCGTAAGGTATACGGGGTAAGTGCCCGGACGGTTTAGAAACTCGGGGGGCACCAGGGCCGTCAGCCACGTAGGGTTCCCATAAGTCGTGGGGAGAGTCTGCTCGGCCATCACGATGACGGTCCCCGGTGTGGCGTTCTCTGCCGTCACGGCTATCGCCGACCGTCCGTCAGGTTGAACGTTGAACCCCTGGCCGACTTCCGTCTGGGCTGGGACCAGGGCTCGTAAGACCAGGGGCTTGGAAAAGCCTGGGGAACGACAGGGAATCCAACCGTTATCCACGTCGATGCAAAGGTCCTGAGCATTGGGCCAGTGTCGTCGAACTTGCAAAAGCCGTCCAAGCCGGGAATAGTCCACGACCCGCACGACTAAATCGTCCTGATGAAGGACGTAAGGCAAGACGGGTCCCGCGAGAAGGGCCCAATACCAGAAAGACTTGGAGCGGGTAGCCAGGGTGACTGAGCGGGGGGGTCGGTCCGTGTAGCTGGCCCGCACGGCCTGATATGCACGCTCTACCTGACGGGCCGCAAACTGCCAGTGGTACGATGAGGTGTAATTACTGACCAGGCCGTTGACGGCCGTCACGACCAGGGCACCGCCCCAGAGTCGTCGGAGGTACGGACCGGCATGGTCCAAGCCAATAGCTAAGAGTACGGCCAATCCAGCTAAGGATTCTTGCATATAGTAGATTTGCCTATTCTGTGTAAGGACTGTCGGTAGGAAATACAAGACGACCCAGCTCAGGGGGAAAAGTAAGCTACGTCCTGCTCCCCGGCGGAGGGCACTGACGATGAGAGCGGCGCATAAGCCTCCCCAGGCACCGCCCAGAAGGATATCGCCGAAAGCGACCGGGACGGTCTCAGAAGAAAGCCGAAAAGCGAGCCACCGTCCTAAGCCCGGAGCCCCCATGGCCCCGTCGTCGGTCCACGAGACGTTGGCCCCGGCCGCTACGAGAAAAGAGGCCTTCACAACGATTTCCTTCAGAGAAAGGCGGGGCGTGTATGTCGGATGATTCGGTGGAGGTGGGCCGACAACCATATAACGCAGGACCCCGTAAGCGATGACTAAGAGGGTGAAAGGGACTAAGTAAAGTATCCACTGGGAGTACGTCGCCCCTCTCCGCCAGGCATCGTGCTCAGGGCCGTCCACGGAGGCGGCGTCCCTTTTCAGTTCCCGCCGGAAGCGAACGCCATAGACCCAGCCGAGAGTGGCGACGACACCGAGACCTACGAAATGGGAGTCTCGCACGTGGATCAGGAGGCCAAAGGACCCCACGCTGAGGACATAGTCCAGGACACGCCGGCTTTCCATAAATCGGAGAAAGAAGAGAAGGGTACTGAGCAACAAAAAGAGTCCGATCAGGGCGTAGTACACGGCGATGTATCCGATCAGGGTCAAGTGGATTTTGGAGAGGGCAAAGCCGAGGATGGAGAAGACGTGGGCCTTTCGGGAAACCCCCAGGCGGCCCAAAATAAGAGACAATAAAAATATATTTACAATTGATATTAAGAAATTCCTTATGTGAAAGAAAAGAGGGTCCCGGGGTAAGAGAGGATACCAGGGAAGCAGGGAGGCGACCATGACCGGTCGAAACCAGATACCGCCGTGGCGATTGAGTAAGGTGGCCGTCAGGTCCCGACCGAAAAATTGGTAGAGTCCCCAAAATTCGAAATCCTCCCCGATAAAAAAAGACTCAAAGGCGGGCCATGTCCAAACCAATATGAGAAGGCTGGCACCGACCGTTACAACAATGTGCCAGCGCACCGACAGCCGACTGGAGGGGACGTCCTGGACTGCCTGAATGCTCGAACCGGTCATCGGCGGCCTCTGAACTGTCGCATTTTTCCTCCCCTGGATTTCCGGTGTTCAGGTCTTAGGTCGGGAGGTTGGGGTTCGAAAAGGTCCCAGACCTACCCCATCACCCTGAGACCCCACACCGAAAACCCCCGTGAGCGAATCTCCTTCGAAGGTCGACACAGGGGCTATTATACTGACTCGACACCCGCCCCGGGAGATACGTCGATGCACCTGATAGGGCACATTCTAACCCAAGTCGCTGGGACGACTCTGATCGTCCTGGCGGCCTATGGGGCTGGCCAGCCTTGGCTGCGGCGATTCCCCTTCCAGTCCCGGTGCGAGGCCTTTCTGTGGACGGTCGCCCTGGGTCTAGGCCTGTCTGGGACGGTAGGGTTTCTGCTGGCCCTGATGGGTCTCCTTTCCCGGGGTTTCTGGTGGGTCTATACGGGGGTCTGGGGGATCGTCGGCTTGATCGGAGGGATTCGACTCCTGCGTTCAGGTGCCGCATCCAGCGGATCTAGCGGAGGCCCGCCGGTTCTCCGACGATGGGCTCTCCAGTTGGGATACAGTCTGGTAGGTGTTTTGCTGGGAGTCCTTTACGCTAAGACCTTGTATCCCCCGACCCACTGGGACGCCACGGCCTATCACCTGGTCTTGGCTCGAGAGGCCTTGCAGACTCATCGCCTCCTCGTCATCCCTGACCTAGCTGTACCTGTGCTTCCCGTCTTACATCACATGTTGTTCTCGTGGGCGATGGCGCTGAAGGGAGACACGTTGGCCCAGGCCGTCGAGTGGGTCGCTCTGGGTTTGGTTACCGGCATTTTAGGGACCTGGGGCCGGCGACCGGTCCTAGACCTGGCCCTAGCCGTCCTGTGGGTGACGACGCCCCTGGTCATGACGCTGGGGGTCTCGGCTTACGTAGACGTCGGGGCGACGGCTTTCGCCTTCTTGGGCCTGGCCGCTTGGGCTCGGTTTGAAGAACGGGGCGACGCAGGTTGGCTTCCCCTGGGGGTAGCCCTCTTAGCGATGGCCGCCGGGACGAAGATGAATGTTTTGCCCTGGTGGGTCTTGGGATGCCTATGGGCGATGGGGACGACTCTGCGGCGAGGCATGGCCTGGCGAAGGTTCGCTTGGGTCGGGGTCGTGGGGATAGGCGGGGGCGTACCCTGGTATGCATGGATCGCTTATTCTACGGGGAATCCCCTATGGCCGATGTGGCCGGCCGGACGCGAGCCGTGGGGAGAAGCGGCTCGGATATTTCAAGCTTATTGGCACCAGATCGGGGGCGTCCCGGGCAACGTATGGGCTTTTCTTCAGATCCCATGGACCGTGGTCGCCGAGCCGGCTCGCCTGTATGCGGAGGCTGCCTTTTCACCTCTCATGCCCCTGCTATGGGGCACCACGGTGATCGCCCTGTGGGACCGGTCGACGCGGCGATGGACGCTGTGGGCCTGGTACTTCATCGGCTTGTGGTTTTTAAGCCACCGACAGCTTCGGCATCTCTTGCCCGTCGTCCCCGTCCTGCATCGAGCCGTCGGGGAGGGTCTGGCATGGGGTATCGATCGGTGGAGGCGACTGACTGGGGTGGTCACCTGGGCCAGTTGGGGTGTTATCGTCATCGCCGTCGGGGTCGGGGTACGCTCGATAGTCGAGGACCTTCGGAGCTGGGGGAGCCCGCCGGCGACGGCCGAGGAGAGGGACGCATTCTTACGCCGGATGTATGCAGGCTATACAGGAGTCGAGTATATCAATCAGCGG
>JANXAA010000233.1:0-2413 GCA_025061865.1 Acidobacteriota bacterium
GGTCCGATGCGAGACCCAGGCTTTCCAGGAGGCCGGTGTGCCTCGCCCCCGGCGTAAAATGGTGAATATCGATTGGATTCCATATGACCTTGGCAGTATACCCAAAGTACTTCTTGACCTCACGGGCGACGCTTTCGGAACATGCCACGCATACCTTTCCGCGGCCAGCCAACCGCTCCAGGAGCATGCCGTCTCGCCACCGGACGACGAGACGACTGTGAATCTTCATCCCACTACGAAGCGCGTAAATGGCTTCCACGTAGGTTCCATGGTAATAGTGGATGCTCACGCGCGTACCTCGAATACCCCAACCGATAGGACCGTTAGTAACTACGATATCCGGTGGGTCGCGCATGACTTCGTTGCGAGCGACGACAACCTTCGCAATAGGCCGCCAAAAGCGGATCAGCCTATGACGCGAGGAGTATAACCGTGGATACTTGCTCCGTAGAAGTTGGCTGGCACTGACGTAGGTGGTCTCCCAGCCCTGACTGTTCAAGAGATCGACGACCTCTCGGCATACTGCTTCCACGCCTCCGGGGAAGTCTAGGGGCTCAATTCCTACGACTACCGCCTTGTCCGCCATGACTGTCGTCGCAGGGGTTTACCGCCGAAACGCAGAGAGCGCACTGGGTTGTTGCGACTCGCCGGCTGGATTCCAAGCGGCCCGGCGCCGCCGGGTCCTGAATCACCGGGTTTCCACGGTGGGGCGGCCTCATTTAGTAGAATACTTAAACATATATTTAAATAATTTTCAGATACAGCGGTCCACGAAAACCCCTCTACATAATCGGGGTCCAGAGGCTTCGGAACGGGTCTGGCCAAGCGGCCGTCGGCCGGGGGCGGAAATTCCAGGAGGCTTGCCCGAAACCACGGACGCAACTCGGCCACGGCACCCGTCTCCGTCGCATAGACGGGCATGCCCGATTCCAGCATCTCATGGAGTGCAAGGCCCCATCCTTCGGCGACGCTAGTGAACAAGCCGACGTCGTGAGTCGCCAAGAGGTCGAACAGCTCGTCCCGAGAGAACGCCGGGAGGATGCGAACCCTACCGGAATGCACCAGCTCCGCCGGAAGGTCATGCTTGGCTCCATTCCCGGCCCCGGCGATGGTAAAGGTATCGTGGGGATGGGTCCGCGTGCGCCAGCGGATGAATCGAATCAACCGACGGGTGCCCTTATGGGGGCTCCACCGGCCTATCCACAGAAAGCGCGTCCCTGGTCCGTTCGAGGGTTTCCGTAGGTCCCGAATTTGCTGCAGGCGTTCCCGGTCCTCGGGACTGGGTGCGGCTACGTAATGAGTGATCTTCCGCCGGAGCCAGGGAAACCGCCTCCGGAGCCATTCCGCTTCGAAACGTCCCAAGCACAGGATTTGGGACGCTCGATGGTACCCCATGACGACAAGCCCGGATAGGTAGAGTGAATAAAGGACAACTACCATGCTGTGCAAGGGATGTCGGAGGCTACGGCGACATGCTTCGGTGATTTCGCGAGCCAGGTAAAGTAAGTCTGGCTGGACCGTCCGGGCAATGACACAGGAGGCCAGCCGGGCGACCCGTTTTGTAATCAGGACCGGTGGGACATCGACGACATCGAAGGGCCCTTGTTCGACAAGGGCCCGTTCCAGCGCGTGGCGGGCCCAGGGAATGAAGTGCCACCACCGGACAGACGTCGGACGCGGCCCGGGCGTCCAACACGTGACCTCATGACCCTGCTGTCGGAGCGCCGTCGCCAGATGAAGTAGAATCTGAGGTGCCCCTAGCTCAAGGCGGAGAGGTCCAAGGCCGGCCATGAAGATCTTGAATTTCCTGTAGGACATCTCTATGCTCTGATCACATTTTGTATCACATGGCATAGGCCTGCAGGCAGCGGCCTGCGACTTTTTCCCACGTAAAGTGTTCCAGCACGCGTTGTCGGCCCGCCTGCCCCATTTCCTCGGCTCGCTGAGGGTGGGCCAGGAGATACTCGATACGTTCCCGGAGGGCCTCGGGGTCGGCTGGCGGGACCAGAAACCCATGGACGCCCTCTGTGACCACCTCCGGAATACCCGCAATATGCGTGGCAATAACAGGCAAGCCACAGGCCATGGCCTCATACAGGACGAGGGGTACGAGTTCCCCTCCTATCGAAGGTATGACGACCAATCGGCTCGACTGGTAGAAGTGGCGGAGTTGGTCTTGAGAGGCGTCCAATACGAATACCACCCGTTTGCCCTCGGCTAACTGGCGGAGCTTGGCCAGATAGTCAAGGTCGTAAGGGGGCCCGACGACTCGGAGGAGGATATCGCCGGGCATGGCTTGAATGAGGTACTCCACGCCTTTATTCGGTCGAAGGCGGCCGACGAAAAGCACGCCCTCTCGAGCCTGCTGGCGGGGAGCCGGGCAAAACCAGTCGGGGTCCGCGCCCCCATAAAT
>JANXAA010000233.1:2423-4235 GCA_025061865.1 Acidobacteriota bacterium
GGCATATTGGTCCTGGGAATACTGGCAGACGTGTAGGAAGCGCGTAGCCAGCCGTCCGATGGGGAGATGGTAACCGATGCTCCATGAGCCGCCGCCGTGAGGCGTGACGAATACTTTCTTACCTAGCAAGCGACCCAACACCAACGCGATATCGGTCATAGGCGTAAAAAACTGGTGACAGTGGATGACGTCAGCCCTCAGGATGGCGGGGACCAGGCCTGGCGCAATCTGACTCAGCGGGTCGGCCTTCACCAAGCGATGCCCCTTTAGAATACGCACGTGGAGACGGCTTTGGGGGATACGCCGGGGATGGGGTCCAAAGGTGATGAGTTCGGTTTCTGCCCAACGGGCTACAGCCCGGGCGAGCTCGCCGGCGTAACGTTCCCCGCCTCCGATGACCGATTCAGGCGATAAGTATGTGGGGGTCAAGAAACATACCCGCGTGCGTCTTTTCGGCATTATGTCCGTTTATGAATTAAAAATTATATGTTATTTAAGTACGATACCTTTGAATACGTCTGGACAAAAACATAGAGTTAGGTCCCGGGACCTATATCCGTGTCTATGCCACCAAACTCTAACCCGGAATCGACCCATTCTATGCCGAGATTTCCGATTGGGTGCATCGAGCAATCTGGGAGTGTGTGTAGGCGGAAGAGGCGTGTAAACGGAAGCTTTCCCCGGAGTCACGGAGCTGACGGATGGCCGACGCGTCGTCGAACTATTCTTTCCAACTCGGTAATCACCCCCTTGAATTTTTGACGGCCCGTTCGACCTAAAATGCAGCTTACTACTATTTTTGTTAAGAAAAGCCGCAACTGGGGTCCTAGGATGGGAGAACGAAAGAGCTCAGGCGCACAGCGGTACATCCGCCCATACCTACTGAGTGCGGCCACGGGCCGGCCTTCCTGATACGCCTGGACGGCTTCACCCCATAGGGCTCGGGCTTGCAAGAGCCGCTCCCCTAAGCTACGTTCGGGGCCTTGGAGTTTCATGACAAAGTCGTGACGGAATTCTTCCATCCAGCGTTCTTCTCGGCTCCGTTGGACTGACGAAAGGGGCGTCTTATCGGGATGGGCGCGCGTCGCTTGCATCACGACGGTCGGGATGCAGACCACGGGGCCCAGCCGGCTGATCCGGAGCCAGAGGTCGTAGTCTTCGGCCCGGTCGAACTGTTCAGACCATCCGCCGACGGCCTGTAGGACCGCAGTGCGCAGGACGTACTGGCCCTGGGCTGGCATCCAACCGGCTATCAGCTCTGGCCAAATGAAAAGTTCTCTACGGCGTTTGGGTTGGGGGTAAGAGACGGACGTGGAATTGTAAACGTCCAGACGGGCCCCGACGCAAGCGACGGCCTGGGGCGACTCGATGAGCGAAGGGACCAAGGCTTCCAAGGCATGGGGATAGAGATAATCGTCGTCATCTAAAAAGAGACAAAATTCTCCTCGGCTTTCCGCAAGGCCCCTATTCCGAGCGACGGACCGCTCCGAAGGGCGTTCCAACCGTAGAGGCCGGACTCTCGCATCGGTCACCGTTTGGAGCCAGTCCCAAGTGTCGTCCTCGGAAGCGTCGTCGATAATAAGGAGTTCCCAGTCGGGCACGCTCTGGGCCAAAACGCTGGCGACCGCACGCTGGAGAAAAGCCCGTCGGTTGCGTGTAGGAGTGATAATGCTCGTCAGCGTCATGCTTCACCTCGAGCCGACGCGATTTGCTCTTTCCAGCTGTTTCACAGAGGTCCCAAAGGACCTCGTACTCGGCTCCCTCAATATCCAATTTCAGGAGTTCTACCGGCTGGCGTACATAGTCGGCTAA
>JANXAA010000234.1 GCA_025061865.1 Acidobacteriota bacterium
AGGATGCAGGATACAAGGGACTCGGTGTCGGGTGCAAAAGACGCCGGACCACGGAGCCAGACCCCAGACCCGGTCGGATGACCAGAAGGCCTGGCTCTGAGACGGAGCACACTCGGTGCATGAGAGAATCCCGTAGACTCTGAACCTCGTTCCAGGGGCAAGGGGACCCGGCGGGCACGCCTCTCTCCTGGAGAAGACCCGGATCTCGGGAGTGGGGCCATACCCTGCATCCTGGCCACCTTGGATCGCGTATTCCTGGAACCGGGCCCCCAAGGCCCTACGTGTGGATTTGCCTCGACCCCGGAAGTCTCCTAAGATGGGAGTGAGCGCTACCAAGGATGGGGGCGGGTGTCACCGAGGAGGGTGGTCATGCACCGGGTGCGGGAGATCATCAAAAAGCAGAAGGAGGTCTTTTCCGTCCGGCATGACTGGACCGTCCTGGACGTGGCCCGATACATGAGCGAGCGCAACATCGGGGCCGTCGCCGTGCTCGATGACAAGGCCCAAGTCGTCGGAATGTTTAGCGAGCGAGACTTGATGACTCGCGTCGTCGCTGTCGGACAAGACCCCCGGCGGGTGTGCGTCGCTGAGGTCATGAGCCGGAACGTGCAAACGGCTGGCCTCGACGATACCCTGGAGGACTGTATGGAAAAAATGCGGACACACCGATGCCGTCACCTGCCGGTCGTGGAAAACGGCCGCCTCCTGGGGATGATCTCGATGCGAGACATCATCGAATTCCAGCTCATGGACCGGGAACAACAAATCGAGTTCATGCGGGCCTACATCGCGCAGGTGCCCCCCGGTTTCGGGTTCTCTCCATGAGCCTCAAAGACGAGGACGTCGTCCGCCGATGGCGGTGGGCGACGCGGGCCATCCATGCCGGCCAGTCCCCAGACCCGACGACGGGTGCCGTGACGCCGCCCCTCTACCTAACGTCTACATACCGTCAGATCAGTCTACACGTCCCTTCGCCCTATGAGTATTCTCGCGTCCAGAACCCCACCCGAGAGTCTTTAGAGCAGAACCTGGCCGCCTTAGAAGACGGTCAGTCGGCCTGTGCTTTCGCCTCCGGGATGGCCGCCCTCACGGCCCTGGCGATGACGCTCCGCCCCCGGGACCACGTCCTGGTCGCCTTGAACGTGTATGGCGGCACGTACCGGCTCTTTCAATCGGTCCTCCGGGCCTGGGACCTGGACGTAGAGTTCTTCTACCCTGTCACGCCGGAAGAGGCCACGGCCCGGATTCGACCCGGTCAGACCCGGTGGGTCTTCATCGAGACACCCAGCAATCCCCTCTTGGAGATCGCCGATATCGGTGCCTTTGCTCGGGTCGCCTCGGACGCCGGTACCCTCCTCGTCGTGGATAATACGTTTATGTCGCCTTACCTTCAGCAACCCCTCCGGTTGGGGGCCCACGTCGTCGTCCACAGCACGACCAAGTACATCAACGGCCACAGTGACAGCCTCGGCGGGGCCGTCGTCTTTGGGACGGACTCCGTCGTGGAACCTCTGTACGAGGAGGTACGTTTCGTCCAGCGAAGTACGGGCGGTGTCCTGAGTCCCTTTGAGGCTTGGCTCGTCCTGCGGGGTATCAAGACGCTGCATGTCCGTATGGACCGACACGGCGCTAACGCCCAGGCTGTCGCTCAGTTTTTGCGGGAGCACCCGGCCGTCGAGCGGGTATACTTTCCGGGCTTTCCGGACCATCCGGGTGCTGACGTCCATGCGCGCCAGGCCCACGGCCCGGGCGGGATGGTCACTTTCAGCGTCCGACCGGACTGGGACCTCGACCACTTTTTCCGAAACCTCCAGCTTTGTATCTTTGGCGAGAGCCTCGGGGGCGTCGAGACCCTCATCAGCCATCCGGAGACGATGAGCCACGCCGCCTTGCCGGAGGAGGTCCGGCGTCGCCTGGGCATCCATCCCCGGCTGGTCCGTCTGTCCGTCGGCCTCGAAGACCCGGCGGACTTGATCGAAGACCTGGCCCAAGCCTTGGACCGGGCAAGAGTCGGATGAGGGCCCGGCCCTGGCGTCGTCCCCATATCCCAACGTGGCGTACCCAAGCTGGGTGTGGTACCCGGAACCTGAGGCCTTACTCTTCCTCGATTCGTGGAGGCGCGCGGTGACCCTCCAGAGTATGGTCCTCCAGACCAACGTACTGGCCGCTTTCGCCGCTGAACATATCGTCCAAAAGAGAGTCGCCCGGACAGACCAAATAGAGGTCCAGCTCGTCTGCCTGGACACGGGTCAATTTTACCCCGTCCATGCCCCAAACTCAGACACTGTTTTCATCGTGTGGGAGGGACGTGCTGACCTGATCTTAGGCCAGCAATCGATCCAGATAGCCACCGGTCACATCGTGACGGTCCCTCGGGGCGTGCGACGCGGATTCCAGGCCCGGACGAAGCTTATCGTCTTTACGGTCCACTCGCCTCCGCTGACAGAGGCCGAGCGGGCCGAGTTCGAACGCCTCCTGCAAATAGGGGAGTTTCCATAACCGACCTTAAGCTGAGGACCTCGGGTCTTCAAAGCATCGGAGAGTCTGGCCCGCAGGCAGCCCTTAGACGTTTCTGCTCTGCTTCGCCGGCTTTTCGATGTACGGTGCAAAGGAACCCCATCGAGATGGGATCGAATGCGAAGGGACTCGGTCTATCGGGCGGTCGGGTGGTTTCTATTGGCTCTGGCCGTCCGGGGTGCCTTCCTGACGAGTCATCGAGACCGGGATTGGCCTTACAGTATCTTTTACTACGTCGATAGCATGGCCTATTACCGGTACGCCGAGGGTCTGGCCCGTGGCACGCGGGCCGACGCCGAGGTCCTCTACCACCCGCCGCTGACGGGCTGGTTCACGTGGCTTCAATTCCGACTGTGGGGCCTGCCGCCGGCCCCGGGGTGGCGTTATAAGCTAGGGTTTGCATTCGTCAATGCTCTCACGGTGGCCCTCACATATGTCTATCTCCGACGGTGGGGCTTTCCAGGCCTGGCCCCTTGGGCGGCCCTTTGGCTGACCTTTGCGTTCGCTATGTTGGAAGTCTCTTCGACGCCGAACGCCGAAACGCTGTACATGCTGGGACTCCTGCTGACCTTAGGCACCCTCCTGGCAGGGAACGCCCGACCCGGTCTAACGTGGGGTCTACTGGCCGGTGCCGTCGGCGGTGCGACCAGCCTGGCCCGGGCCGAGCATCTCAGTCTATTCGTCCTACTGAGCGCCTACTTAATATTCCGAGCCTTCCGAAACCGGACCGGCTGGTCCCGGCCTCGACGTCTCTGGCTGGTCGGTCTCATCCTGGGGCTCCTGGCCCCATTGGTCCCATGGACTCTTTATACTGCAACAGTCTTGCACCGTATCAATGCCCAGCTGCAGACGATCGGGGCACCGCCTGTCCGGTCTTGGGCCCTCATCACCCAATACGATGCCTTCAACTTCGCGATAGCCAACCATCCCCAAGCCGACGGAGGTTTTGACCCCGCCTTGGTACCGACGGCGGCCCGGACAGGACGACTGTCCCTGGCCGACCCGGCGGCCCGGCTTTACTACGATGCCGGGTACCGCCTGGGCTGGCAGTGGATTCGGGAAGACCCGGCACGTTTTGGCCGCCTCGTTCTGCGGAAGGTCGACCGCTGGCTCCGCGGGCTTTCCCTGGGATGGGGCGTCAGCAACTGGCCCGGTGGACTGACGGGGGTCCGCTACCCGGCAGATGCCTTCGTCCCGGACCGGCGATGGCTCCAGTGGCCTCTGCTAGCTTGCCTGGGCATGGGCCTGCTCGTCGGACTTCGGCATTTCGCGCCTCTGGGGGCCCTACTGGTCATCGTCGTCTTGCATCGACTCATCGTCACGGTGCTGTTTTTCGGATACGCGCGGAACTTAATCGCTATCTATCCGGTCGTCGTCATCCTGAGCCTCTGGGGCGGGATCGCCCTGGTACGGTCCCTCGGGCGCATGCTCCGAATTTCGGTCTCATCTCGATGGACCCGTTGGGGATGGACGGTCTTGATGACCGTCTTTACAGTTCATGCCTGCCTACACTTCGGTGCTCTTCGTAACTACATGGCCTCAGGACCGGTCGACGAACGGGGTAAAATCATCCAAGATGCGACCGTCCGCATTTGGCTCGCTCCCGAAGCCCGGCCCTGAGACCCAAGAAACAGCCGGCCATTTGGATAAATGTCCAAATTTGGAGTCGGAAATTGAGTTCTAGCAGGTTATTAAACGTCATAAAAAGATT
>JANXAA010000235.1 GCA_025061865.1 Acidobacteriota bacterium
CATTGCATTACCTCACTCCACCATCCCGACGTTACCCGGTATGTATCACATTCACTTGAATCAAACCATCGGTCGGCTCCGGGCCGGCCAGGCGGCCGTCGGCGTTTGGGCGATGGACCGAAGCCCCGACGGGGCAGCCTTCTATGCGTCGGCTGACCTCGACTTCGTATTGTACGACATGGAGCACGGCCCCTTCGACATCGAGTTCCTGCGGGTCTGGCTTCAGTTCTTCATCGACCGGCGCCGAGACCGGGCGGGGGACCTGCCTGTCACGCCCGTCGCCCGGATCCCGGCTTACGGGTATGAGCGAAACTACTGGATTATCAAGCAAGTCCTCGACCTAGGCTTTCTGGGCATCGTCGTTCCCCACGTCCATTCGGCCGAGGACGCGGCAGCCGCCGTCCGGGCCGTTCGGTATCCCCAAGCGTCCGAAAGTCCCTATCCCGAGCCCCGGGGTTACCGAGGGGCTCGTCCGGCCATGGCCGCTCGGTACTGGGGCCTCACTCAAGAAGAGTACGTCGCCCGGGCTGACCTATGGCCCTTGAATCCCGAGGGGGAGCTTCTGCTCGTCGTCATGGTCGAGACCCGCGAAGGCCTCGACCAACTGGAAGCCATCGTCCGGGTCCCCGGCGTCGGCGTCGTGATGATCGGGCCGTATGACCTGTCTTTTGCCCTCGGCGTCCCGGGCCAGACGAAGCACCCAGTCGTCCAAGAGGCCGTCGCTCGTGTCTTGGCCGTCTGTCAGGCGCACGGCGTCGTCTGCGGGATCGCCGCCGACCCCGAAGATGTCCCCCGTCGGCTCGCTCAGGGCTTCCGTTGGGTCGTCACCCGAGAGGTCCGCCTCTTGCCCCAGCGGGCTTGATGGAGTCGCCTCCCCTATCATGCCTTTGAAACGTCTTCAGGTCAGTAGATACCATCTATCGTCGGAATCTGTCGCAGTGTAACCTTCGGCCCGGCAGGATTTCTAACTTTAAGTCACGACCTGCGAAGGGGCCCCAAAGCCCTCTCACCCGCTTTAGCCGGCGGAGCTGGGACTTTCGGGGACCCCGCTCGAGAGTCGCGCCCTGGACATTATCCTAAGCCTTAGGGCCTTACTGCCCGATGTATGCCTCGGAGGGAACGCCATGGTCCGACTTAATGGCGTCGATTTGGATGTCTTGGCTAAGGCTCGTCAGGAATTCGAGAGGAACCCGGCCGCCGCCCGGCGGACGAATGTCGTTGAGGGCCGGTGGGACCCCCAGACGGGTCAGTTCGTCAGCGAGATCGAGTGGGGCGGCCGCACCCACGTGATCCGTTCCGAACAACCGCCCTTTATGGGCGGCGCGGGACGGGAGTTGGGACCGCTTCACTACTGCCTATACGGCTCGGCGGCCTGCTATGTCGGGACCCTCGTCTCGGTCGCCGCTGAGGCAGGTATCGACCTGGGAACTGTCCAGGTGCGGATCGAGAACGACATCAACTTCCGGCCCGTCCTGGGACTTTCGAACGAGCCCATCGTCGAGCAGGTCCGGATCCACGTGAGGGTTTCAGCGCCCCTGGACGAAGCGACGCTCCAACAGTTGAAGGAGCAGGCCGACCGACACTGCCCGGGGATGTATTGCCTGACGAAGCCCATCCCCGTCGAGACGATCGTGACAGCCGGCTAACCGGGTTGGCGGACGGCGACGGCGACCCCGTCCCGGAGGGGGTAGACGACGGTGTAAAAGCCCGGATGGGCGAAGAGCTGGCGGTTGAACGCTCGGATCGCTCGAGTCACCGGAGTGTCGTCGCCTGAATCGTCCAGGACTCGACCACCCCACAGGACGTTGTCGCTGATAAAGAGGCCGCCGGGCCGTAGATGTCGGTAGGCCAGATCGATCGTCGCCGGGTAGTCCTCCTTGTCGATATCGTTGAAGATAAGGTCCCAGGTCCCGCCGACCTGCTGGAGGACGGTCAGGGCATGACCGACGTGGAACTGGATACGGTCCCAGACGCCCGCCCGCCGGAGAAAGGCTTCGGCTTGCTGGCGATTCCGTTCGGAGTGGTCCGTGCAGACGACCCGGCCGTTGGGGCCGACGGCCTTAGCCAGGAACAGGGCTGAGTACCCAAAGCCAGACCCCAGCTCAAAGACCCGCCGGGCCCCGATCAAAGAGGCCATTTGGTAGAGCATCCGCCCGACCAGGGGGCCGACGACGGGGAACTGAAGTTCAGAAGCCCATCGCTCCATTTCCCAGAGGACCGGCTCGTCGTCCTCGGCCAACGCCCGTAGGTACGCTTCGATGCGGGGGTGAACGATGCTCATTAGCCAGTCCCGTAATACGTACCAAGTCCGGGGCCCCGACCCCACGGGAGTCCTACGATCGGACGGTTGACATCCTATCAGGCCCGGTCAACCGAGGCCCAATAATTTCCGCAGTAGATCAGCGACGGCCGGGTTCCAGAGCGTCGCAATGAGGAGCAGTAAGAGGAGGGCAAAGTTCAGCTTCATGTTCAAACGGTCGATCTTCGCATCTAAGCGAGCGGCGGTTTGCTCGATACGGCCACTCAATTCCGCAGAGAGACGGTCGATCCGGGCACTCAGTTCGGTGTAAACCTGGTCGATGCGGGCATTCAGCTCAGCCCGGACTTGGTCGATCCGAGCACTCAGCTCCGTGTAGAAGTGTTCGATGCGGGCCATGAGCTCAGCCCGGACTTGGTCGATCCGGGCACTCAGCTCCGTGTAGAAGCGTTCGATGCGGGCCGTGAGCTCAGTCCGGACCTGGTCGATCCGGGCACTCAACTCGATCCGCAGCTGTTCTAAGCCCGCTCGGAACTCCTCCTTCGTGACCAACCGTTCGGTCAATTCCTCTCGGACTTGAAGCCACTTACTGTCGACGGCAGCATCTACAGCCTTCTCCAGGGCATAGACCAGCTTGCGGGCCCGTTCCTTACCCAGCTCGGCCTCGAGGGCTTCGTACACGTCTAAAGGCAACGTCGTCGGCATAGGAGGCTCTCTATATCGTAAATTGAACGCAATTCTATATATTTCTCATAACCCATGGGGCCCGGACCCTCGACCGGACGGGGTCGAGGCCATAACCTTCTGACGGATGAGGCTTAGGGCCTCTCGAAGAGCTGCCTCCAGCCGGTCAGGCTGAGCGCCTCCCGCTTGGGCAAAGTCAGGCCGGCCTCCGCCCCCGCCTCCGATTAGCGACGCCAGCGAACGGACGAGTTCGTGGGCCGGAAGGCGGTCTGTTAAGGCTTTGTGAACACCGACGACGAGGAAAGCCCGGTCCTGAAGCCTGGAACCCAAGACGACGACCGCATGCTCTCGCGTCCGCGCCCGGTCAGCCAAAGCCCGCAGGTCCTCGACGGAGACATCGGTATAGCCCCGGACCGTCACGTGGACGCCGTTGATCGTCTCGTCGACATGGAACAGGGTGGCGATTGTTTCGCCCTCTAGTTGCTTCCGGCGGAGCCGTTCCAGCTCCTTTTGGAGATTCCGATTTCGCTCAAGGAGTTCCTGAAGCCGGTCGATGAGTTCATGTTCCGAACTCTTGACGACCTGGAGGGCCTTTTGGACAAGCGCCCGTTGTTCCTGGAGGTACCGGACGGCCGGTTCCCCGGCCAAGGCCTCAAGCCGGCGGAGGCCCGCTCCGATGCTGGACTCTCGCACGATTACGAAAGGGCCGATCCAGCCCGTGTGGTACACGTGGGTCCCACCGCAGAGTTCCTTGCTGAAGTCCCCGATCTGGATGACCCGCACGACGTCCGGGTACTTCTCTCCAAAGAAGGCCAGGGCGCCCCGGCGGAGGGCCTCCTCGAGGGGCATGAACTTTTCCTCGACTTCGTAGTCGTCCCAGACCTTCAGGTTAACCATCCGCTCGAGCTCCTCGATGTCTGAAGGGCTCAAAGCCGAGAAGTGCGTGAAGTCGAACCGCAGGCGGTCCGGGGCGACCAGGGACCCAGCCTGCTTGACGTGGTAGCCCAAGCGCTCCCGGAGGGCCCAGTGAATGAGGTGGGTCCCCGTGTGGTGTCGCATCGTCGACCACCGCCGGTTGTAAGGGACCTCCATCGAGACGCTGTCACCGACCCGTAGGACGCCCTCCCGGACGACGACGTGGTGGACGATCAGGCGGTGGAAGTAAATCTTCGTGTCGACGACCTGGACCTGCGCGTGGGGCGTGTGGATGACACCGACGTCCCCGACCTGGCCGCCGGATTCCCCGTAGAAGACCGTCTCGTCTAAGATGGCTTCGCCCCG
>JANXAA010000236.1 GCA_025061865.1 Acidobacteriota bacterium
AACATTATATCACGCCCCCGTTGATCAAGATCGCCTGCCCCGTTAGATAGGCCGCCTCGGGTGAGGCCAAAAAGACAGCGACGGCGGCGACATCCTCGGGCCGCCCCCACCGGCGAAGAGGGATGCTGTCGGCGACGGCCCGGTGGAACCGCGGGTCGACGGTCGCCCCAAAGCGGGTCTCGATCCAGCCGGGGGCCAGGACATTCACCCGCACCTTAGGGGCCAAGGCCCGGGCCAAGCTCTTACTGAAGGAAAAGATGGCGCCTTTGACGGCCGCAAAGAGCTGAGGATTTTCGCCGGCCATACCGAACAAAACATGGTCCCAGCTCATATTCAAGATACAGCCGCCCTCGGGTTGCGCCTGCATGAGAGGGGCCACGGCATAACAGCAGGCCATCGTCCCCTTCAGGTCGACGGCCAAAAGCAGGTCCAGCTTCCGCTCCCAGTCCCACCCGGCCGCCTCCGTCGTCAAGATGTCGGCCCCGGCGTTGTTGACCCAGACGTCCAGACGTCCGAGTCGGACGTGGGCCTCTCGGACGAGCGCCTCGCAGGCCGCCCGCGTGCGAAGGTCGACCTGCAGGGCCTCGGCCTGCCCACCCTGGGCCTGAATCGTCTGAACGACTTCCCGAGCCGCCTCAGCCGAGACCCGGTAGGTCAGCAGGACCTCGGCGCCCTCTCGGGCAAAGGCCTCGGTGATGGCCCGGCCGATGCCACTACTACCGCCCGTGACGACGGCCTTCAATCCCGCCAAACGACCCATGACCGGATTTTCGACGTTTCAGTATAAGAGACCACCGACTATGGGCCGCAAGCTTCTTTGATGGAGACGAGACTTTTCAGTCCCCTCGTCGGGTCTGGGGTTTAGGACAGGGCCGCGTGCAGGGAAGGTTCAAAAAATGGGCAAAATACTACCCCCTGCCTTGGGAGGGAGACACTACAATTATCAAGACAATTACCAAGATGCGGGCGATCAGGATGGTGCTGGGTGTCGGATCAGGACTTTCTGCCTAACACCTAACACCCAGCACCCAAGACCTCAATTAGAATCTGCAATTAGAATCCGCGGAAGGGATGCGTCGTCGCCGCCGCTTGCTGAATCACATAGTCGGCCTTCGGTTCGCCCTTCATCGCCCGGGCGATGGCTAGCTTGGTGGCTTCGTAGTTGAAGTCATAGATTTTCTTGTTGTCCTGGGCTTCCCAGTGGATAAAGACCCCGACGACCAGACATAGGTTATCCACCTGGTCCCTGGGGATAACCCCTTCCTTAACTGAGTCAACGACCGCTCGGGCCACAGCCTCCTGGGCTGGACCGAACATCTGGACTGCCTGTCTCTCTCCCTTAATCGTGACTTTGTTGACGATCACGACGTCGGGCTTGGCAGGCAGGTTCGGGGCGACGACCGCCAGGAGGGCCGTGTGACCCGCCCGCTGGCTCACAAAGGCGTTCGCAAAAGCCTGTCCGACTGGCCCGTCCTTCGGGCCCATGATCAGGTCGATGTGGGCGACTTCATTGCCGTCGCCGACCAGAGCCTCACCGACCATGAGTTTGCTGGTCATGTTCGTCCTCCTCGACGAGATTTCATAAATGGGCTGTAGCTTCTGTCGACCTTTCACCTCGCTAACAAATCCGTTGAGTTCAGGCAAGGGGTGCTATTCTCAATCTTTCGGACCGACCGGCGAAGACGGCTGTTCAAGATGCGTGAAGTCGTAACGTGTCACGGATAGACCCTGGTTCATGACTCATATGGGAACCTATGGCTCCCCTGAGCCACGTCATTATGCCGCCACGGGGCAGGAGGCGACACCAGCAAGGCATAAAATTTAATAAATTTTTAATCGACTCGGAAGCCCCCTTACCGACGCTAAACCCACCTGCATTTATGGTACCTGAAGCCTCCGTAGTTGTCAACCTATAGACCGATCCAAGCCTCGCAGACCGGTCCAAAGCCGAGCCCCGTCAAATCCAATCCCCGCTTGCTAAAGCGGGGCTCTATAGACCGACCTAACCCCACTCGCTACAGCAGAGTCCCTAGGTACGGGATGGAGGGGTGTCCTTGATTTCGAACCCCCTGCCGCCGGACGCCGAGAATCGAGGTTCGGATTTCTGGGAAATGGCTTCCGGGAACCCTGATTCGATGGACGCCTGCACGCAGGCTGGGATTCCTGAAGACGATGCCGGTGTCCCTGCGGGCGCTCGGAGAGGGCTGAAACCAGCATGACGGCCGGTACGGCGTCGGGGGTGACCCGGCTGGACGCCCATGGAGGGAGGTCGAGGGAAAGGAGAGCCGTGCCAGTTCCTATCCTTGGGGACCCGCTCTAACGAGCGAGGCTTGAACGGCTGATAGGCCCCTGGACCGGCCGATTGGGGCCCACCGGTCCCACGTTCAATTTTTTGGACGTTCCGGCCGTTCATTCAAAAAAATGGACGTTGGGGTGGATCGAAGGTGAGGAATGGGGTCCTACAGAATCCCCTTCTGACGCGGGATCCGGACAAGTCCCGGGCGACCCGCCGTTCCGGAATGGTTTTTGCTGAGCCTACAGCAAGATGCCGCGACAAGGGTCGCGGGGCAGGTGCCGGGTCCCGGCCCGAAGAGACCACAGATTCCCACGTACGGATCACAGGGTGGACGCGTCTATCTGGTCGAGTCGAGGAAAGCAGGGATGGGGCCCATACTTTTCTTGTAGTGGGAAGGAGTGGGACCCGGCACCCGTTTCGTGAATTGACGAAAGAGGAGGCATCTATGCGAAGGATGGCAATTTGGCTGGGACTCCTGGCCGTCGTCGCCTGGGGCGTGGCCTGGGCCCAGGAAGGCGTCACGACCGGCTCGATCTTCGGGAAGGTCGTGGACCCGCAGGGCGCGCCCTTACCGGGGGCGACGGTCACGGCGACGTCCGAGACGGGCGTCAAGCGCTCGGCTGTGACGGACGCCAACGGGGAATTTTCGATCCCCTTCCTGACGCCGGGCCGGTATGACGTCGAGGTCCGGCTCGAGGGGTTTGCGCCCTTTAAGGCGCCGGTGACGCTGTCGCCGGGTCAGCGGATCACGCTAAATGTGACGCTCCAGCCGGGGGCGGAGGTCGTCGTCACGGCGGCTCCGGTCGTGGACATCACGGCCACGACGGTAGGTACGACGGTGACCGACGAGCTCATGCGGAGTGTTCCCGTCGGACGGACGTTCTCGGCGGTGACATATATCTCTCCGCAGGTCGTCACGGGTCCGGCGGCCGTCGGAGCGCCGAATCCCTCCATCGCCGGGGCGACTGGCCTGGAGAACATTTACATCGTCGACGGCGTGAACATCACGAATGCCGCTTACGGCGCTCTGGGAAGCTACTCCATCATCCTGGGCTCGCTGGGCACGGGCATCAACTTTGACTATGTGAAGGAAGTACAGGTCAAGACAGGCGGCTACGAGGCTGAATTCGGTGAAGCCCTGGGCGGCGTCATTAACGTCATCACTAAGTCGGGCGGGAACACCTTCACGGGTGACGTCTTTGGGTACATTCAACCAAAGGCCCTGGAAGCCAAGCGGGAACACATCAAGCTCGTTCAGGTACCAGAAGTCTGGACTCGGGGGACACAGCAGTTTGACGTGGGTTTTGACGCTGGCGGCAAACTCGTTCAGGACAAGCTCTTCTGGTTCTTGGCCTTTGACCCGACGTGGCATCAGGTCGAGCGGGTCGCTCCGCCCGGATTTCCTTTGAGCCCCTGCGGTTCAGGGGAGGAATTCTGTGAGAAGCCGGGTCACACGACGACCCGCCGGATTTACAACTACGCGGGCAAACTGACGTTCAATGTGAATCCTAATCACATCCTCGAGGTCTCCCTGTTCGGCGATCCCGGCGTGGGCGACAAGGGCCTGTGGCGGGAGAGCAGCTTCTTGCGGGACGTGCAAGCCAACGTGGAAGAGGCCCTGCGGTTCGGTGGTCACAATCAGGTCGGCCGCTGGACAGGCATGTTTGGGTCTAACCTGCTCATCGAGGCCCAGTTGGCCAACCACTTTGACGAGATGACCGAGAAGGATTATGCGGATATCGAGTCCATCGTCGACCTGCGGACGACGCCGTCCCGACTGTACGGGGGGCTGGGCTATGCGGCCGTCGACAAGAACCGCAATCTGCAGGGCACGTTGAAACTGACCTACATTGTCCCGAACCTGGCGGGGCGCCATGAGTTCAAGATTGGCGGCAACTTCCAGCGGCTCGAGTACGAACACACG
>JANXAA010000237.1 GCA_025061865.1 Acidobacteriota bacterium
ATCCGACCATGCTCCCGAAGGCGACGCCGGAGCGAGACTTGCCCGAAGTTTAGGGCCTCCAGGCCGAAGGTCGTGTCCGGCCATACGACGACGATGGGGAGCCGCAGGGGCGGCCCCGTCGGACTCGACCGGGCCAGCTCGTTAAGGGCCTCGGCGACCTCGACGTCGTTGCGGATGATCTCATTGACCATGATTTCGGTCCCCCGGCTGGCGATGTCCGTGATCCGGGGCGGTCGGGGACCGTCCCAGGGAGGCGTCTCCCGGGGGGAGGCATTGACGACGAGGATCAATTCGGGTCGACAGATTTCATGCCGCGCCGCCAGAAACGGGGCGCTCAGGGGCGTGACGTCTCGTAAGCCGCCGTCTACGAGGAGGTGGCCCCCGACCTCGACGGGCGGGAACATCGTCGGCATCGACGCCGAGGCCAGGACGAAGTCCACGACGTGGTCCGGGATCGAACCAGGACGGCCCTGTTCGAGGGTCAAAGCCAGGGCGCCCTTGTACCGTTCTTGACCGACTCGAACGAACCGCTCGTCGTTACTGATGAGATAGTACTGACCGTCCGTCAGGGATGTGACACCGACGGCCCAGACGCACCCGTGACGGGCTGAATCGGCCAGCCGGTCCCAGGCGACCGACGCTTCGATAAGCTTCCGAAGAGGTGCCGCATCATAGAGGCTTGGACGCTTCAAGAGCTTGGGCAGAGCCAGCAGGAGGCGGATCCGGTTCAAGAGGCCCTCCGGACTCCCGGGGATGAGACTCTTGTAGACCTGGTCATTGTGCTCGATGCCGTCCCACACGGCCCGGAGGGACCGGACGCCTTCCGAGAAGTCCGGATACTGGGCCAGACAGGTGGCGTTTAAAGCCCCCACGGACACACCCGTGAAGAGACAGAACTGGAGATCCAGCCGAGCTTCGTCCAGGGCCTCCAGGAAGCCGACCTGGAACTCCCCCTTAGCCCCTCCGCCACTGAGGACGAGCGCTACCGAGACAGGCATGGCGATGGACCCATTTCTAGCGAATGGCAGGTAGCGAACGGCGATTCGCGTGCGCCCTTCGCCGATGAGCGATTTGCGAATCGCCATTCGCCGTCATTTCGGTTTCGGGGTGGCGCTCTGAGGAGAGCGCTCAAATGCCGTAGTAGCGTCCGAGGCCTTGCGGGCGCTTCGGGTACAGGTCGGTCGGGCGCAGACGGTCTGTCGACCCAATTGGACCTGATAGGGTGCTCCGCAGACCGGACAGGCCTTCCGGACAATCGTCCCAGAAAACGTAAAGCTACAAGCCGGGTACCGGTTACAGCCGTAGAACAATCGGCGATGCTGGGCCGACGAGGCATTCCCCCGCCGGACGAAGCGGGCGACCATCTCGCCGGGACAGCCGTCGGCCAGGCACGGGACGTCGGCGTATAGGGGCGCCGTCGCCTTGCAGTCCGGCTCAGTACACCGGTAGTAGTACCCGTAGGGGCCGGACCGGAGGACGATGGGCGCATGGCCGGCCGCGCACGTGCGGTCGGTCCGGATGGCCGGCCAGGACGTACCGTGGACGGCCCGGATCTGGCAAACTGGGCATTTCCATTCTCCGATTCTCCGGTTCCCCAGTGTCCCGAGGTTCCGGCGCCTCAAGGTTCCGGCGAATGAGGGGCGAAGGGTCATCGGCCGGCCGCATCGGGGGCAGGGCGGGGCGACCCTAGAAGCGGTCGCTGCGTCAGTCGGCGCCTCCCGGGTCCCGACCTCCGAGGTGGGCGTCATCAGGGCCGCCTCGTAGTCGGCCTTGTAGGTACAGCCCTCGGTCTGGCGGCTACAGTGGAAGAATCCGCCGTTCCGGCTCCACCGCAAGATAAGTCGCCCTTCTCCACAGGCCGGGCAGGATGTCGCCTGCTCGACGCCCTGCTTGTAAGAAGGCATGTCTTTCCGGGCCTTCCGGATCTGCCTGAGGAGGACTTGATAGAAGGCCTGTAGGATTTCCTGCCGGCGTTTTTTCCCCTGCTCGACCTCGTCCAGGGAGGCCTCCACCCGGGCCGTATAGTCATAGTCCATCATGTCGGGGAAAAACCTTTCCAGGAGGTCGCAGACGAGCCGACCGAGGGCCGTCGGGCGGAAAAACTGACGGTCTTTCATGACGTAGTCCCGGTTTTGAATGATGGACACGATGGTTGCGTACGTGCTGGGACGGCCGATCCCGCGCCGTTCGAGTTCCCGGATAAGGGTCGCCTCTGTGTAACGGGGCGGCGGTTGGGTGAAGTTCTGCTTGATCTCCAGGTCTTGGAGGGCGAGGACCTCGTCTTCCTTCAGGGGTGGGAGCCGCTCCGCGTCGGCCTCGGGTTCTTCGGCCTCCGGGAGTTCCTCCTGGTATAGACGCAGGTAGCCCGGATAGACGAGGACTTCGCCCCGGGCTTCCAGTTCGTAATCCCCCGCCTGAACCGTCACGGTCGTGACGTCGACCTCGGCATCGGCCATTTGGCTGGCGACGAACCGCTGCCAGACGAGCTCGTACAGGCGGGCCTCGTCGGGCGAAAGGTGGGGCCGGACAGTGTCCGGCGTGAGGTCCACGTGGGTCGGGCGGATGGCCTCGTGGGCGTCCTGGGCATCGGCCTTGGCCTTAAACCGGCGGGGCGTCGCCGGGAGGTCCCGAGCGTCGAAGTGTTCCCGAATGAAGGCCCGGGCCGCCTGGATGGCCTCCTCGGAAATGCGGACGCTGTCGGTCCGCATGTAGGTGATCAGGCCCATCCGGCCTTGTGGAAGGTCCACGCCCTCGTAGAGGCGTTGGGCGATGGTCATCGTCTTTAGAGCCGGCCACCGCCACCGCTGGGCGGCCGCCTGCTGAAGCTTGGCCGTGATGAACGGCGGGGGCGGCGTGCGGTGCTTGCGCTTCTTTTCGACCCGCAGGACGACGTACTTGGCCTTCCGGAGGACCTGCTCGGCCGCCCGGGCGGACGCTTCGTCGGGCAATTGGATTTTTCGGCCGGCCTGGCGGACGAGGCGGACCCAAAAGGCGGGCCGACCTTCCGGCTGGACGAGGGCTCGGACCGTCCAGTACTCTTGAGGGACGAACCGTTCAATCTCCCGCTCCCGCTCGACGATCAGCCGGAGGGCGACGGACTGAACCCGGCCGGCGCTCAGACCCCGCCAGACCTTGTCCCACAGGAGGGGACTGATCTGATAGCCGACGAGGCGGTCGAGGATCCGACGGGCAAACTGCGCTTCCACGAGGTTCTGATCGATGTCCCGGAGCTCCTTCAGGGACTCACGGACACCCCGCTGGGTAATCTCCCGAAGCCAGACCCGGGCGATGGGCTTGCCGAGGGGCTTGAGTTCCTCGGCGATGTGATAGCTGATAGCCTCACCCTCCCGGTCGGGGTCCGTCGCCAGGAGGATCCGGTCGACAGCCCGGGCCGCTTCTTTTAATTCCTTCAAGACGGGCCCCCGGCCTTCAACGACGACCCATTGGGGCTCAAAGCCCTCTTCGACTCGGACGCCTAGCGTGTTCTTCGGCAAGTCCTTCACATGGCCCTTCGAGGCCCGGACGACGTAGCCTGACCCGAGATATCGGGCCAGAGTCCGGGCCTTGGCGGGCGACTCGACGATGACCAGCGTCTTGGCTAGAGCCATACGGCGCCCTCACAGAACCCAGGCTACAGACATAGACCCCAGACCTCATCTGGGAAACTTGCCGTGTCGTGTGCATCGGCGCCCCCGGACCCTGCACCCCGCGGAGGGTTCTGAGGGACTCGGGAGCCCCGACAATGCCGCCAAGCCCACAGCCGGCAGTCGGTAGTTCACAGCCTGTAGTCCGTAGTCTTTCCCGCCCGACACCGAAGGATGCGATTCCGCGCCCCACCAGGCCCGTCTGCGGGCCTGGTGGATATGGGGATCATAGGCCAAACCGGTGGACCCGACCAGGAGAGTACTCGTCGGCCGCCGTGAACGAGCCGATGCCTCGTCCAAATTGGGTTTGGGCCAGGCCCCAGGGATTCCCCGATCCCTGCCTCCTTAGCCCGAATGGCCCATGGGCGAGCCCGTCGTGGGGACGCCAAAGGCCCGGAGCGTGCCGTATACGACCTCGTAAATCTCGTCCTGGATACGCCGGAGAGACTCTTCGGAGAGGGCCTCGAACCGCAGGACCAAGGCCGGCTGGGTGTTAGAGGCCCGCACGAGACCCCACCCATCGTCGTACTTGACCCGTACGCCGTCGACGTCGACGAGGGGTCG
>JANXAA010000238.1 GCA_025061865.1 Acidobacteriota bacterium
CAAGGACTACGACTGTCTTCTCTCGTTCATCGCCCGACTGGACGCGGCGGCCTTGGATGTAGATACTTTCTTGCGGCAGAGCTTTGAGCTCTGGCGACTGTGGGTCCTGACGGGTCGCTTCTCTGAGTACGATCCAGCGGCTTGGAGCCGCTGGGGTATCGGCCGTCGCTTATATCAAGAGCATCACCGGTGGGGAGCAACCCTAACGGCTGCCCAATGGCAGGCATGGGCCCAAGAGGCGGCCCGTCTGGAAGTATGGGCTCGCAAGACCGATGTCTCACCCGCCAGTCTACTGGCCGTCGGCCTCTTGCGATGGCTCCGGGTCTTGGCATGATGCTCAGTGTTGGGCCTTCAGGGGGCGGGGAGAAGCTTAACCCCTAATCCCCGGCCCCGGGTTTTCTAGCCCCTCCTCCCGACACCCAACTCTGAACACTCGATACTTGTCCCGTCGGGCTGAGGGGACCTGGGAGGCGTGGATAATGACAAATCCTGAGTGGAATCAGCCTCCTGCGGTTCATCGGGAGCTCAATGAACCCCTGCCCCTCTGGGTCAGTGGGGTCCATGCAGTCAAGGAGGTCCTTCGTGCCAAGCCGGACCATGTCGACTTGATCGTCTTAGTCGGCCGACATCCCTCACATCGCATGTTCATCGCTATGGCCAGAGAACACGGGATTCCTTATACGACGGACGAGGCGCGCCTGCCGGAGTTCCTACGCCGCAAGAAACACGCCCCTGTCTTTGCCCGACTGGCGGCCTTCCGATACACAAACCCGGAAGACCTCTGGGAGACGGTCCGACCGACGACGATTTTCCTCATTCTGGACCATGTCCAGGATCCCACGAACCTGGGGAATATCCTGCGTACGGCGGCCGGGGCCGGGGTGCAGGGGATCTTCATCCCCCGACACCGGGGCGTTCGGGTCACGCCGACGGTCGCCCACATCGCCTCTGGGGCCCTGACTTATGTGCCTGTCGCCCGCTACGGGAGCCTCCAGCAACTCATTCAACAGCTTCAAGAACGGGGCGTGTGGGTCGTGGCGGCCGACCCCTACGCGACGGAGCCATGGTTCGCCTTAAAGGCGAACCGGCCTATCGCGCTGGTCCTGGGCCATGAAGGAGAAGGCGTCACCAAGACGGCCCTCCAGTTGTGTGACCAGACGGTCCGTATCCCGATGGTTCATCTGGAGTCCCTGAACGTCGCCGCCTCGGCGGCCATCCTTCTTTACGAAGTCGTACGCCAGCGAATGACGACCGCCTGAGTCTTTGGGGAATTCGGCCGGTGGGGCAGATGGGGAGGTCGGCAGATAAACGGCCGCTCCGGCCATCGGCTAAACGGCCGGAATTGCCGAATTTGGACGGACAGTGGGGTCATGCCGGTCCGGAAATTGAAGGAACCCTCCGTCTTGATGGGCATCAGTGAGCCCTGGCTCCAACTGACCGAGAGCCTGCACTTGGTCGTGCGTGACCGGGCGGGCCTGGTCTTGCACGGCGAGCCCGGGGTCGGCAAGACGGCTTTATGGGAATACGCCTTACGCCTCCGAGGACAGGCAAGTTATGCCTGGATCGATGCCCGCCACCCCCGAAGCTTGGCCGAATGGACTCGGGCCATGCAACGACGGCAGGCCTTTTTCCTTTACCATTGGCACGAATGGCCCCCGGCCTGGATGGAAAAGGCCCTGACCGTACTCCGCAAGAACCGGAACGGCGTCGTCTGGGGCGCCTCCTTGGTCATGATGCAAGCTGAGGAAGCTCGGCAGTGGTGGCAACGATGGCAGATGGAACGCCTCCCCGTCTACCTCCTCCACGTCCCCCCGCTGCGGGAGCGGTCCGAGGACATCCCCGCCATTGCCCAATGGGTCTTGGAGGCCACGGCCCGGCAGTATCAGCGACCGGCCCGGGGCTTCACCGTTGAGGCGATGGAGCGCCTGCGCTTGCACCCCTGGTGGGGCAACGTTCGGGAACTCATCGAGGTCGTCAAACAGGCCGTGTTTCGCCAATCGTCGGGCCTGTTCATCGAGCTGGCGACGGTCCAGAAGGCTATTCGCCAGGCCCATTTCATCTCGGACCGGGCGGACTTGCAGGCCCAGTGGGAGACGTTCGTCTCCCGGATCCTGCGGTATCTCTTCGAGCATCCCGAGGTCGGCCATCGGATTCGGCCTTGGCCCTTTATCTTGGGGGAAGTCCGCCGCCTGACGGCCCAATCGGTCCTGCAACTCTTGCAGGTCCGCGAGGAAGACGCCGCCCGCATCCTGGGCGTGTCCCTCCGGACGCTCCGCCAGTACCTCAAACAGCGCCCCGACCACTGGATATGAGTCCGGATATAAGTGGGGTGCAAGATGCACGATCGCCCGATCCAAGCCCCGCTCGCTAGAGCGGGGTCAGCAAGATCCCACAAAGCGGGGTCAACCAGAGGCAAGTAATATGAACCGTCGGACCGATGTCCAGGACTCCCGTCGGTACCGACATCGCCCCGTCCCTAGACGGGAATGGCCGAATGGGCAGGTCAGCTCTATGGTCGGGGTTCATGGCCTGGGGTCCGTGGCCCCTTGTCGGGGGCCAGCGCCGGGGCCCTAAGACTTCCTGTCGACCCTGCTTTCGCGAGCAGGGCTTGGACCCGGGTTCTGGTATCCTACGTCCTGTATTTCACATCTTGTTGCATCTTGGGAGCCGCCTGCCATGGGTGGCCGCCGGGTCGGTGGGTCGAAGGGAATCGATTCGTCATCGCTCCTTACGCATATCGGGGCGAGACGATTACCCTCAAGATCTTCGTCTCGCCCCGGTGGCAAGACGGGACTCGCCTAAGAGTCGCTGATGCCAGCCCGTCAGTTTTCATTCGCTTCGAAAACGCCGACCGATTTCCCTGGCAAACGGGACGGGTCTATCTCGTGACCTTCGAATGTCGAGCCGGGAGTCTCTACTGGGACAACTGGGTTCGTCGCGTTCAACTCCTACGGTGAGTCCCCCGAATCGGCCCGAAGGGCCTGAGCCACGGCCGGAGACCCGACGAATACCCGGGGCTTCACAGGCAAGGGCTGACGACACACGGCGAAGAAGCTCCAGGCCCGTTCGATGTCCTCCTGGATTACAGTGAAGTCCTCGGGCGTCAGGCCTTGAGTCCGCAGGTGGCGCTTCCACAGCCAGACCCGCAGTGCCCTCTGGGCCGTTAGATAGAGCCGGAGATAGGCTGACCGGGACAGACGCCGGCGGAGCTGAAGGCCGCCGAGCTGGACGACCCATCGGATGACCCGCTCCCGCTTCTGTCGGTAGGCAGTCGCCCGAGGCGTCTTCCCGACCATCCCCCAAAGCTCGACGTCCCCAAAGAAGGTCCCGAGAGCTGTCCGAAGCTCTGAAGCGTTAAATTCCTTGTAGTGCCAGGGGTCTAGCGATATCGGTGTCTGCCGGTTCAGAGCTTCTAAAATGACGACCCCGTCGGGGTGCGTCACGCGCGCCAGCTCCCGGAGGTATGCTTCATAGTCCTCGATGTGCTCGATGACAGCGAAGGAAACGACCAGGTCCATCGAGCCGGTCGAAAAGCCCATGCGGCACAAGTCCATACTGGCAAACGTCAGATTGGGTCGGGTGTATCGTCGACGGGCAACTTGGACACACGTTACGTCCAAGTCGACGCCGACGGCCCACCGGGCGACCTCGGCCAGGTAGTCGGTCCCGTAGCCCTCACCACAGCCCGCATCCAAGACCCGGCGGCCGACGGCATAAGGGCGCGCAAACACATAGGCGAAAAACCCCTGCATAAAGCGAGGTTGCATGTAGTCCACGTCTGGGAGGTCCCGTTCCGCCGTGTAGTCTAACTGGCGTGTCATATCCCCTGCCTCCGTCCCTACCGGCTCCCAGGGTCAGTCCCGCCGGTGGGATAGGGCATTGTAGTCCGTATTTGGGACGTTGACTACTACCCTTCCCTTTCATCGGGGGGACCTGACCGCATCGGGAGAAGGGAGGCCCGTCCCGGGCGCGTCAATGAAATGGGACGAGACGCCATGCTTGAAACAAATGGGCCAGTGTGGCACCGACTATCCGGTGGGCCCGAGCGTTGGGATGAGCATCAAAGCCAGGGTGGACTAGAGGGTCCTCCGAAGCCTGACCAAAGAGGGTCGTCCGCCTTTGACGGCGGGCCGGCCATCGAGCAGTACCCAGCCGGGTTCATGCTT
>JANXAA010000239.1 GCA_025061865.1 Acidobacteriota bacterium
CGGCTACACGCCTATAGCCGGTGGCCTCTCCCAACCGATTTTGTTGGGAGTTTACACGACCACAAACCTCCAGACTTCAATCAGCGAGCTCATCAACATGGAGAATTGGCTCCTCGCTCAAGGCGCTCACGGCGTGACCCTGGCCGGCGATTTCATGAGTATCACATTTAACCCCGGTTGGAACGTACCGGCCGAGATGGAAGCGGCCTGGTCGCATGGCTTCGTACCCTTCGTGAACATTTTGGCTTCTAGTCCGTGGGAGGGTTCTTGGTATCGTCCCGAGTGTGACACAGGGCCGGAAATCGCCAACGGATCCTGTGACCTTCATATCCAGGCCTTTGCGGATGCGTATCGCGATTGGGTCTATAGAGGCGGCGGCCGCCATGCCTTTTTGGCTCCCTTGCCAGAGGCAAATGGCTATTGGGAGAACTATTCGACAGACGGCCCGACGTTCATCCAAGCGTTCCGTCGCATTCGTCAGATCTTCGAGAATCGCGGCGTCCCCCGGGGGGCCGTGCGGTGGGTCTTCGCACCCAACGGCTGGCATGAAGCCGATAAGCCTTGGAAAGCTTTCGAATACTACTATCCGGGCGATGCTTACACGGACGTCGTGGGGTTCAGCTCCTATAACTTTGGAGGCTGCCCCGAGGATACACCGTGGCGAAACTGGGATGCCTTCGAGACCGCCATGAAGCCCTATCTTGACCGGATGCGAGCTATGGCCCCCAGTAAACCGATCTTTATCGCTCAGACGGGCACAGTCGGCGTCCCCGACGATCCCGCTGACCCCAACCAAAACAAGAGCACCTGGATCATCGACACATTCTCTAAGCTGGCGAACTATCCCGGTGTCCGGGTCATCCTGTACTACAACCGGGTCAAGATCGAACAGCCCTTGCCTTACTGTCCGAGCGGACCCGATTTCCGAATTTACTACGGGGGTTCAAGCGGCGAAATGGGCTTGGTCCAGATCATGAGAGACCCGCGTTTCGGAAAAGTCCGGGGCTTTCAATGGCCTCTGTGAACCCTTCCTACTCATCGGATTTCACCGAATCTAGGGGACCTAGACTCCCCAAGGACGAGGGCACTCGACAGGCAGGCTATCGATCAACCAGGGACCGAGAATCCGAGATGAACCGCCAGCCTCGCGGGTTTTCTCCCCTACGATGGCTCCCCTGCCCCGAACTCATTGAAGGGTTGCCTGGGGACCGCGGGCTACTAACCTGGAGCTGAAGGGTTTGGGTCTGCAAAGCCTCCTCGGAATCCCCAGACTTATAAGGAGAGCCGGCGGGCAATGACGAACCACGCCCGGTGGAGGGTCTGGAACGGGTGGTCTGGAGTCAGGTATTCATCGACGGCTTGACGGACACCGGGATAGGCTTCGACGTAGTCGTCGATGAAGACTAAACCGCCGGGCACGAGCTTAGGACAGTAGAGAGCCAGGTCTTTTTGGACGTCGGGGTAATGGTGGGAGCCATCTACGATGAGGACGGCGATACGGTTCGGGACGACCGGAGCGGCCTGTTCCGAGAAAGCCACCAAGGGCATACAGACGTCCTCGACATGGTGCCGGAGGATATTCTCCAGATAGTCACCGTAATGCCCCTGGGGATTCAGGGGGTCCGGTCGAACCCGTTCGAAGGGATCGATGCTCAAAATGGGTATTCGACGACCTAAAAGGCGTAAGACCTTGGCCATGTATATAGCCGTCTGGCCGACATAGGTCCCGATCTCGACGACGATAGCCGAGGGGTCTCGAGGAGCAAGGGCTAGGGTAGCCGCTAAATAGGTCAACTCGGCAGCATCCATCATAGGAGAGGCGAATTGGGTCGCCAGGTCGGGGATCTCAGCGGGCAGAGACACGACCTCCTGAGTCAGGTTGAAGATGACTTCCATGAGTCCTTTCTCTCCAAGTCGGGCTTTCTTGCAAAAGTTGAAGGAGGGTCGATATCCGAGCCGTCCAGTTATGGCGGGCGATAAAGTCCTCCAGTTCGGCCTCTGAAATAGACAGAGAGCGAGCTTGCTCGATACACGCAATGAATGCGGAGCGGTCCCTAGCTCGGAGGACCAGTGGGATATCGACGAGGGTCGGCAGGTCCGGCGCTACGACGGGCTTTCCCATGGCGACATACTCGTAGACCTTGAGGGGACTAGTGGCGCGGGTAATGGCATCGACTTTCCAAGGGATGATGGCGACGTCTGTATAAGCCAAGTAGGCCGGTAGGTCCCGTTGGGGCTTGAGCCCCAGAAAGTGGAGGTTGGGAGGAGGCTTACGGCATTGGCCTCGATAGTCTCCGATCACGACGACGGCCGCCTCTGGGTAAGCCCGGGCGACAGCTTGGAGCAAGTCCCAGTCAAACCACGAACCCCAGAGAGCACCGATATAGATGATCGTCCATTCACCCCGGGGCATGTCGTCGGGTCGAACGTAGGACCGACGGCGATCGAAGAGGCGAGTATTGACAGCGTTCGGGACAAGGGTAACAGGTCGACCGCCAGACCATTGTCTCAACCGCTCCTGCAGGAGGGGCGCAGTCGCAACGAGGATGTCCGATTGCTGAATGATCCGACGTTCGATAGCCGGTTTGTACCAAGTAGACCCCAAGGCCGTATTCCAGTCGTCCAAGAGGTCATAGATGACAGTAGCCCCATGAAGTTTCAACTGCTCGATAAGGGGGACGAACTCCTCGACCGGGAATTCGACGATGGCCGCCATCGGTTTTTGACCGATCCAGGGCCCGGAAGCCTTTAAGAACTCATCCATCGAAAAGTCCCGGAAGTCGTAAGTCCGAAGATGCGGATGTTGAATCTTCAGGTTTAAATCAACACTCTCATACCGAGGAAACCGGTAGATGAAAATGACCTCGTAGCCCTGACGTAAGAGCTCTAAGGTTATCTGGGTACAGCGGGCGCCGCCGCCCGTATCATCGATGGGGACCCCGGACAGCATAAAGAAGAGGCCGCGGCTCATACTTGCCCGTCGGGCTTCGACGATGGGACGTCTTCGAGCACCCTTCAGGAAACCCAAGACGCGTGCGACCTCTGCCCCGGCTTCCCATAAGATGCCAGACAGGGACCGGGCATAGCGCCCAGCCGTCCCGATCAGGAGAATCCCCAAGCCGGTCCCGGCCGCGATCAGCCAGGTCCCCTGGCCTTCTAATGTCCGCAAGATCCCGGCTCCGATCAGACCGACGACGGTCCAACTAGTCAGGCCTCCCAGGACGACGCGAACCAAGGAATGCCAGTACGTATGGGCCAAGACGCCGGATTCCCCGTCGCCCACCGACCAGGCGTAGATCTTCTTCCAAAAAGCCCATAGCCGGTCCGGGGCATACCATTCGACGACGGCCTCAGGAACGAAGGCCCATCGAGGGCAGTAACGCTTCAATTCCGAGGCAAAGTAGGTATCCTCTCCCGTGAGGGTCAACCATTCCGGGTACCCCCCCACAGCCTCCCAGGCCGCCTTGGTAAAGGCCAAGGACCTGGAAGAGGGGATGAAATTCTGCGGCCACACGTCCCTGAACGTCGGCCAGCGCCGTCGTCGAAACGGACGACCCCGTCGGTCGACGGCCTCATACCAGCCGGCCACGACTTGAAGACCCGCATCCCTTTCGAAGGGACCTACAAGGCACTCTAACCAATCGGGTCGAAGCCGGCATCCCAAGTCCGTCACGGCGATGACCTCGGACCGGGCCTGACGAATGGCCTGATTGCGGCCTCGGGCGATATTCACGCCGGGCTCCACCAAGACGTGACAGGGGAAGGGAGCTTGCGAAGCCAAGGTTTGAAGTCGTTCCAAAGTCCCGTCAGTTGAACCGGCGTCTACGATAAAGACCTCTTCAGGCCAGCGGGTCTGTTGCAAAAGACTTTGAAACCACGCATCTACGGACTCCCTTTCATTCTTGACCGTCGTGATCAAGGCCACACGGACTCGCCGATGCGGAGACTCCCACAAAGACCGCCTCTGTCGATAGGCCGGGAAAAGGTCATGCCGCCGGGTGTAAAGCGTGACCTGACTATGATCGACAATAGAATAGGTTTCCTGAAAGATGACCGGCGGCCGTAGAAGGCCACGTCGCACAGTCGAGCCCCAAGTACGGACCCACCGAAAGAGTCCCTGACGCAGGACCTGAACGCCCCATCGCAACCAGCGCTCCCGCCGACT
>JANXAA010000023.1:0-2189 GCA_025061865.1 Acidobacteriota bacterium
CCCTGCGGGTCTTCCGGATGTATCTCGACGGCTGGCAACGTTTCTGGGTCATCGACCGAGACCAAGCGCGTGTCCTGGTCTATGCCCGTGACGGGACGTTGGCTCGGCGCTTGGAGAGCCCCCAACGACCCTTCCAACAGGTCCTTGCCCTGGGGTGGGACACCTGTGGCCTCATTTATGTCCTGGACGGGAAAGCCCAGACAGTGTTCATCTTCACGCCGGCTGGCCAGCTCCATCGGACCCTCGGCCTTCAAGCCTTCTTACCCGAAGGGAAGCCTCACGACATGTGGGTCTCTGACGATGGAAGCCTCTACCTTTTGGACCGGAAGGCTCGTCGAGTCCTTCGACTGACGTGAGGAGGGTAGGGGATGCGGGATGTAGGGTGCAAGATCCAGGCTGGAGGATACGGAGTAGGGGGACAAGGGTTGGGGCCATGGGGGACGCTTCTTCTGTTCGTCCTTTGGGGGTTTCCGGCGTTGCGGGCTGAGACCCAACCGGCCCCGACATGGGTCAAGGACTTCCAAAAAGCCCGAGAGGACGTCCTCGGCGGTAATTGGGACCAGGCCGTTCCAGTATTCCAGCGGATCGTCCGGGAAGTCGAAGGCGTTCGCTTGACCCGTCCGCTGACCTCGGAAGAAAGCCGAGTCTACCAGTGGTCCTTAGACTACTTAGCCCGGTTTTATCTCCAGCAAGACCGCCCGCAGGAGGCCCGGTTTTACTACATCACTCTCCTGCAGGCGAATCCCCAGTACGAGTTCCCGGACACGCCGCCGCCGTCGGTCACTGTCTTCTTCCAACAGTTGCGGCAGTCCCTGATCGGCTTCCTGTCTATCTCTGTGCGCCCGCCGGACGCCGTCCTGTACTTGGATCAGCGGCGGATCGGCCAGGGTGCCCTTTCTCAGCAACCCGTCCTGGAGGGCACCTATCAATTGCGGGTCGAACGACCGGGTTATGCTCCCTGGCAGAGGATCGTGACGATTAAGGGCGGCCGACTCACGGAGGTCGAACCGATAGAACTCCAGCGTGTGTCGGGGGCTCTCTTTGTCGCTACAGCGCCCCAGGGAGTAGAGGTCTATCTAAATGGCCGCCGTGTCGGCGTGACGCAAGGAGAGGCACCGCCGGGGGTCCGGGCCTTCGCCGAGACTCGCCAGTGGCCGCCAGAGGAGTTCTCGGACTATTTAGCCATTCCCGTCAGCGATACCGGGGAGCATTACCTGGAATTTCGAAAGCCCTGTTATGACACCGTCCAACTCATCATTCGGGTGCCACCCCTGCAGGACGTATTCATCGACCCTGTGCGCCTGGAGCCGGCCGTCGGCCGCATCGGCCTGCAGGCCGATGCCGAGGCCGACGTTTACATCGACGGCCAGTTCCAAGGCAAGGCCTCGCAAGGTACCTTTGTGGCCTGTGCAGGTCGGCACACGGTGACATTGAAAAATTCGTGGGGCACTTTCTCTGGCGACGTGGACGTCGTCCGGGGCGAGGTCGTCCTCGTCCCGGCGGCCGTCGTGCCCCGGGTCGTCTTCCTGGGCTGGATCGTCGACGAGGGCGTGTCGGAGGGGGTCTTCCGGCGACTTTGGGATCTCGTGCGGAAGAGCGTCCAGCGTTGGGACCGAGCCGTCTGGGTCGATGCGACCCAGGTCGACGTTCCGTGGGACGGCCAGACCGTCCGTGGCGGAGACCTCGCTCGCCAGGTCCTGGCCGCCTGGGAGACGAGTCCCTCGCCGGCCCTTCGGACCTTATTGAGCCGGATCGCACGGACGTTCGAGAGCCGCCTGTTTCTGGTCCTACGCCTCCGGGCCGGCGAAGTGCCCCGGCTCGAGTTCCTCCTGTTCTCCGATATGTCGAGTCGACCCGACCGGGTCCAGGTCGACGTCATTGAAGAGAAGGGGGTCGTCGAGGCACTCACCCGGATGACGTACGAGGCTCCAGTCCTTCGCCGGACGCTTCCCTTCCGGTTCGCTTGGACGACCCTATACGACTATCCCGTCATCGTCCAGGTTCGCGCTGACCGAATGGGCCCTGGGGACCGCCCTAAGCCAGGGGACCTCCTGCTTTCGGTCGAGGGTCTTCAACTGGACCGGCCCGGCGTTTGGGAGGCCGTCGAAGCCGCCATTCAAATGAAGGAGAAAGTCGTCATCCAGTTTGAAAATCCTCTCCAACCCAAGATTCGCACTGTCGAAGTCCCG
>JANXAA010000023.1:2199-13584 GCA_025061865.1 Acidobacteriota bacterium
AGTCCCGACCGTCGAGACGCCGGTCGAATTGGAAGAAGACCCCGCCTATCCCTTCTATCACCGGTTGGCTATCGGCTACTTGCGATATGCCGAACGACCCGAGGATACCCTCGTCCACCAGGTGGCCCGCCTAAGCTTAGCCCGACTGTATATGCGCTTTCAGGACTGCATCCAGGCCCTCGAATGGCTCCGACAGGTCCGGATCGACCGGACTGCCGGGATCAGCCAAGCCACTGTCGAGTATCGGATGGCCGAGTGTTACCTTCAGATGGACCGGCTGGCGGAGGCCCGTCAGCTCCTGCAGAAACTCCAGGATGCCCGACGGTCGACCCTCGGCACTGATTGGGGTGAGAGCGTGGCTGAGGTCGCCCGGGATGCCCTGGCGGCTCTTCAGGGAGTAGAGAGTAGATGGGTAAGTGAGCGATAGGAGGGTATGAATCTGCTTGCCTATCTGCCGAGCGTTGCACTCATCGCTCGGTGAAGGTCCTGGATGGCCTCGGCCAAACGATGCCGCTGACGGAGGAGGGCCCCGCCGATCAAGAAAATCGCCTCAGCCCCATAAGCGGCGACCATCTCGGGGACCCGATCCAAGGTCATCCCGCCGGCTGGGACCGGGAAGATGGGTCGAAGGAGACCCATCGGGCGGGCCGTCGCCTCGGCGATGGCCTGACACGCTTCTCGACTGAAGGCAAACCGGCCTCCGTAGTTCGGAAAGATCGTCGCGTCCGCCCCGGCCAGGCGCATGAGCTGGCCCAGTAGAACTCCATGGGCCATGCCAGATTCCGACTCTGTCAAAAACCCCCCCAGGAAGGCCGGATGAGCCATGAGGGGAAGGCTCAGCCGGTCTTCGTCGGCCAGAGCGCGCAGGGTGTCCAACCCCGTCAGGCCGGGACTGACCAGAAGCCCACCAGCACCTGCCCGGCGGGCATATTCGGCCCGCTCGAAGACCTGGTCCGCCGGGGCCGTGACGTTGGGCATATAGATGGCCCGCCGGCCCGTCTCTCGATTGGCCCGCTCGACGGCCTCGACGCACAGGGGGACCCGCTCTCGAAACGGGCAAAACGGCGGGTCCGCGATCCCATGGTCGTCCTTGATGAGGTCCACGCCAGCCCGGGCCATCTCATAGGCCAGCTCGGCCATCTCTTGGGCACTGAGACCCATCGGCTTCAAGGCCGTGCACAGCAGGGGTCGGTCCCAGACGTGGAGGATTTCTCGGAGACCGGTTCGACCAAAGCGGGGACCCCGAAAGTGTCGAAGGAACCCCTCGGGGAACGCGAGGGCCTCGACCCGCAGGCCGGGCTTCAGACTGATGTTGCCAAAGACGACATTCAAGAGTTGGGTGAGTTCCGAACCGACAGTTTCGACCGCATAACTGATGACGGCTTCAAAGGCGGCCGGACCGACAGACCGCAGGCTTTCGATGCGACCTACGATTTCCGATCGAATGTCTGATCGAATCGGCAAGTCTTCCGGCAGTTCGACGGTCTGCTCGTAGCAGATATCCCGCGCCCGGAGACGGGCCTCCGCCTCAGAGTCGGCCGAGATGCGGTATGTAACGGTGAATCGTTCGCCCGAGAGTCGGAGCATGACCGCTATACTCCTGATACCGTGACGGCGTCCGGTAAGACAGGGCCAGAGCCGGCCCCCGTCACGCCATCACACCGTCCCGACTGTCTCACAGTGCCTCGATCTGGCCAGTACCGGCCGGGACGAAGGCCTCCACGCTGGCCCAGTCCGCCTCGGTCACCCCCAGGGATGTCCCGATCAACGTCTCGACGGCGCGCACGAGGGCCGTCGCATCGAGCCCATATTCCTTCATCAGGTAAGCTCGGCTTCCCCCGTGGGCAAAGGTATCCTGCAAACCAAGTCGGATCAGACGCCGACCCACACCGACCTCGGCCATGAGCTCGGCGACGACCGACCCAAGGCCGCCGATAACGCTGTGATTCTCCATCGTGATGACGCCGTACCGGACTTTGGAGACAGCCTCGAGCACGGTCGGGTCCCGGAAGGGCTTCAACGTCGAGACGTGAAGGTGTTCGACGGAAACGCCCTGCCGTCGAAGGACTGCCGCCGCCCGAAGGGCTTCCTCGGTACAGATCCCACTCGAAAGGACAGCGACGTCTGTCCCTACGCTGAGGACTCGAGCCTGTCCCAGCCGAAGAGGGTCCTTCTTGGGAAACAACCGGGGGACCTCGCCCCGGAGCATCCGGACGTAGACGGGGCCGGGGACCGAGTGGGCCACGTCGAGGACGGTCTCGACGTCCGTGGCATCCCCACACTCGAGGATCGTCATATTCGGCAAGACCCGCAGGAGGGCCACATCGTCGATGGCCTGATGTGTCACGCCGCCCGGCGTCGTGAGGCCCGGCAAAAAGCCGATCAGCCGGACCCGCAGGCAGGGGTAGGCGACCTGCATGGCGACTTGATCGTAGACCCGACGGGTGAGAAACACGGCAAAGGTGTGGACGAAGGGTTCGAAGCCCTCCCGAGCTAAACCGGCCGCAAAGCCAATCATGTTCTGCTCAGCCATCCCCATCGAGAAGAAACGGTCCGGATAAGCTGCCTTGAAGTCGTCGACCTCACAGGAACCCGTCAAGTCTGCCGAGAGGACGACGACGGCCGGCTTGTCCTTTGCCCAGGCGACCAAGTTCCGAGCATGGGGTCGGAGGACCGTCTCCATCGCCTACGCCTCTACGTCAGGGGCAGCGGCCCCTATAGAGCCTTGGAATCAACCGCTCCACCCTTTCCAGGGCATCATGAACAGCTTTCACAGACCGCACGCCACCCCGATAGTAACCGCTCGAGAAGTCGACCCTCGAATGGAAATGGATACTTTTGCAATTTTTACTTATATAAATAATTTGAAAACTTTTTTCAAAAAGCCCTGAATTATCGAGTAGTCGTTGATGATCCCCAGGACGCCGAAATAGGCCACGCCACAGGCTGTCTTCACGGATTTCACGTCTGTATAGACACCTTCCCGGACTGGGGCATTTTTCGGATTTCCCAGGCATTTTCCAGATACCGCTGCGATGCCGCCGTCGGTCATATCAGACTACCCCTGGGCCGCCTCCATCTGCTCCAAGACGGCCCGGTACGCCTCCCGTTCGGCCTCACTACGGAAGCGGACGTAGTGAAGTTTGGGGGCCCGCTCTCGAAGCGGCTCGATCCCTCGACAGGGGTCCGTCCGACAGATGACGACGAGAGGCCGTCCCGGATGAGGTCGCTCAGCTGGGGCTACCAGAGCCTCGACGTCATGACCGTCGACCTCGTAGACGCAGGCACCGAAGGCCTCCAACTTGGCCGCTATCGGTTCCACGTCCATGACCGTCTCGACCCGGCCGTCGCACTGCTGGCCGTTGGCGTCGATGTAAATCCCGACGTGGTCCAGACGGTAGTGGGCCATTGCCATGAGGGCCTCCCAGGTCTGACCCTCTTGAAGCTCCCCGTCCGACATGAAGACCCAGACCCGGCCTGTCTCGCCTTTCAACTTGCGAGCCAAAGCGATGCCGCCCGCTACGCTGAGAGCCTGACTCAGGGAGCCGGCCGTGACCTCGATGCCCGGCGAGTGTTCGGCTCCGATCATCTCGACCGTGCTCCCGTCCTGATTGAACATTTCAAGGGCCTCCGCAGCCAACCGGCCGACTTCGATCAGCGTGGCATACAAGGCCAGGGCATAATGGACGGGCGAAAAGATAAATCGGTCCAGGTCCGGGGACCGGGGACCGTTGTAAAGCCCGCCCCATCCGGCCAAGGGTCGGCCGGGTCCCGGTACGCCCGGGAAGGGCCGGGGGATCATCGGTCCCTGACTGGGCCCCAAGCGCATGATACGTGTGTATAGCGTGGCCAAGATCTCGGCGGCTGAACAGGCCTGGCTCAGGTAGCCGCCGCCGTGGCGGAGGACATATTCCAAGACCCGGCGCCGAATGCCTGCAGCGACCCGCCGAGCGGCGTCCGACCAACATTCAACCTGAGCTGGGGACTGCATAAAGGACCTACGAAGAGGGATGCAGGATGCAAGATACAAGATGCTGGCTGCAAAATGCAAGATATGCAGGGATGCACGATGCGAAATGCAAGGCCAGACTGGACTCAGCCCGGTCTACCGATGAGGAAAAGAGAAATCAACGCCAAATGGAAACTTGACTAATATCCCAGACTGCCTGGAGGACCATTAAAATGCGGCCGATGGACCATCAGTTGTTTTTAGCCGTCTATGCGGGGGATGCTGAGCAAGTTCGCCGTCTCCTCCAAGCCGGGGCCGACGTAAACGCTCGGACCGGCGACGGCAAGACGCCCCTGATGATCGCCGCCATCGTGGGACGGGACGAGGTCGTAGAAGTCCTCCTTCAGGCCGGGGCCGACATTCATGCCCGGGACGCTTACGGCTACTCGGTCCTGGAGTGGGCGACCCAACGGGGTCACAGGAATGTCGTGGCCTGCTTACGGGCGGCCGGAGCCCAGGGGTGAGGGAGGCTCATAGCCCGTAGCTTATGGGGGCACGGCGCGCAGAGCGGGTAGCCGGGCGGGATGTCGGGGTCCACAACTTCCGATAATGGATCTTATGTTAATAAACCCGAAAATAGCATTTCCGCTGGATAACCCCGGCTCTGGGCAGCAAGGGTCAGACCTGGCGGATGATGCGTGTCCTGCGGGTGCCTTCGCCAATGCGGCTCACCTTCACTTTGTTAGCCGACCCGGCACCGGCCAGGCGCCCCCGAAGTGATAAACGGCCATGTCGTGCAGAAAACTCAGCCACGTCTCGACCCGTCTCTCGACCCATGTCGGTTCGACCCATGCCGCCATCCGCTCCAGCGTGCCGATGACGTCCACGTTGACGATCAAGGACCGCAGACCCAACCGGAGCCAGTATAGGTCGCGCAGGATCATCAGGCCGTGCAAGACGACCTGCTGGACCCACCACCGGTTCCAGACCCAGCCGTCGGCCGTGTAGATCCCGCCCGTGACTCGAAAGACTTCTTGGGCTAGGCCCGTCAGGGGTCGCACGTCCATCTCCATGTAACGCCACCAGGCCTCCTGGGGCTGAGGGAGCCACTGCTGAAACCAGTCTAGGACGGCCCTTCGGAGTCGCCTGTGAAGCTCCCAGAAGCCCCGGGGCTGGAGGACCAAGCCGGGTCGACCTTGACTCCACCGAATCACCCACCGAGCTTCGGCCTCTGTCCATTCGCCCAGCCGCATGAGATGACTCAGCAGGACGTCCTCTCGAACCGGTCCAAAGCGCAGGATTTGGGCCCGGGAACGAATGGTCGGGAGGATTCGGTAGACCTGGGACGTGATGAGGATGGTAATCGTGTCTTCCGGCGGCTCTTCGAGGGTCTTCAGCATCGCGTTGGCCGCCTGCTGACGCATCCGCTCGGCGTCGTCCCACAGAAAGAATTTGAAGTCCCCGTGCCAGGGCCTTAGGGTGATTTGGTGCTGGAATCGCCAGACGTCTTCGATACTGTGGGTCTGACCCGGCTCGGCTGTAAACACGATGACATCCGGGTGGTGGCCTTGGTCGATCAGGCGGCAGGCGTGGCATGTCCCGCATCCTAGGAAGAGGCCTTGCTCGCAGAGGTATCCCTGGGCAAAGCGTAGGGCCAGCGTCTTTTTCCCGACAGCCGGGGGACCCGCCCACAGCATGGTACCGCCCCGCCAGCGCTGACGGTGGTAGGTCTGAAGACGCCGGAGGACTGACTCGTGACCCAGGATGGGGGGCCGGGCATCACCCGACGGGCCCGGCGTCGATGCCGGGGGTGTCGGCCCGGTCGGTAGGTCTTTCCGCTTGCCTCGGGGCATCAGAAGCCATCCACTGAAAACGCAGGATGCAAAATACAGGATGCAGGATCCGGGATGCAAGACACACGAACCAGGCTCCGTTCGCTCATGCAATGCCTCGTCAGAATGGACTTTCCGAATTTAGGTTCCCTCTATCCCGGTCCCGCCTGCATACATCGAGCGGGGACGGGGACCGGCGGACCGGTGCTCGTCTCCGGCCCTCGGTTTCCGGTCAGGTCCCTGGTGGGCTTGCCGGGCATCCTGGACCCTACGGGAAGAAGCCCCGCATGAGAAGGTCTACGGGGCCCAGGAGTCGGGATCAGGTTTTCCTGGACCTCTGCCCCTGCCCCGCAGGGGTATCCCAGAGGTGGTCTCCCTTGCGCGACCTTGTGCATCCAACTATCTGCCAAGATAGCACCTTGTCTGATCGGACCCGCCGCATCATACTTATATACGGGTTGATGTAAGGCGTTAGGTGTTGGGTAGAAAGGACTGCAGATGGGTCGCGGAGTACGTTCCCTTTGCGGGGAGACGGTTGATGGCGCAGTGACTCCAGCGGGTCTGGCACTTACCTCCAGGACTTAACGCCGAAAAAGAGGTCGACTATGTTCCATTCCATTTCCGTCTGGGAATTGTTGGTGATCTTTCTCATCCTGCTCCTGATCTTCGGGGCAGGCCGCTTGGCCGACATCGGGAAGGGCCTCGGGGAGGGCGTCGCCAACTTCATCAAGGGCCTGAAGTCAGCCAAGCAAGAGATGGATCAGCCTGAGCAGAAATCGGACCCCTCCTCGAAATGACCCTGACTCGCATCCTCCCGCTTCTATCGGGAACCGGCCGATGGGGCGCAAACACCCCTACGCTAAGAATCTGGGAGGGGTCGACCGCGAAGAGCGGGCCATCCTGTTGGGTGAACTGGACAGTTGGTTGGAGCGGGTTCGGCTCCTGAGCCATGAAGTCCCTCTTCTGGTCGAAGGCCGTCATGACGAGCGAGCCCTTCGGCGTCTGGGCGTGGACGGCACCATCCTTCATCTCCACGCGGGCGGAGTTTCTATCTACGAGCGGTGTCAGTGGTTAAACCGCCACTACGCCCAGGTCGTCCTCTTGCTGGACTGGGACCGGCGGGGCCGCCAGCTCCGACGGCGGGTCGTGCGCTTCCTGGAATCGGACTGGCGGACTTATGACCTCTTCCGTCTCGAATTAGAGCGCCTGACAAGCCAGTATATTCGTCACATCGAGGACCTGGCCCGGTTTTACGAGGACTTGTACATCACCGTATACTACGACCCAGTCCGTTAAGCCGCCCCCGGTGAGACAGCTCACCTGCCCTTCTTCCCCAGGAGAGGGTTCGGAGACGACTCCGGAGTTTTCCAGGGATGCCGCTCCATCCGTCGGTCGTGCACTATCCCATCGGTCTTCTGACAGCCGCTTTGCTTTTCTACGTGTTGTATGCCTGGACGGGACGAGAAGCCTTTCGTACAGCTGGCTGGTACTGTCACGGCCTGGGCCTGATCGGAGCCGCGGCGGCTATCGTGTCAGGTGTCGCCGCCCGGTCGGACGTGACAGACCGGATCGACGCCGTATGGCTGGACCGCCATCAGACGCTGGGCATCGGGACAAGCGTGTACTTTCTCCTCACGTGGCTGATCTTTCTCCAGCGGCCGGCGTGGCTCCGGCGCCGAGCCATCGTCGCGGCTCTCAGCTTGGTCGGTTGGGGTCTTCTCCTGATCACGGCACGGTATGGCACGATCCTCGTATGGCACTTCTTGGTGCAGTCATCCTGAAGAGGGACGGGGCGTTTTCGGAGAGGAGTCAGCGGTAGAATTCATCGGCCTGGAAGGGGTGACATTCGACGACCGCTTTGGACCTCCGCATGTACCCCTCCAGGGCGTCTACGTCGACCTTTAGGAGATACTACACCCCCTACGGAATGCCCTATCTTGGAACTGACCCCTTCTCCTGCGGGTAGAAAGGATTCTTCTTATCCGCCCTGCAATTTGACAGCCCCCAACCGCCCGCCGTGTCCGTTGGTGCCGAAGGCGGGACTCGAACCCGCACGGGCTTGCGCCCACCGCCCCCTCAAGACGGCGTGTCTTCCAATTCCACCACTTCGGCACCCGATGATTATGTTAGGACGCTCTGGGAGGCCCGTCAACCGTCTCATCGTCTCTCTCGGGCAATCGAGTCCGATGCGGTTCTCACCGACCGAACGAACTTGTGAAGTGCCTTGCGATTTGCCCGTTCCCACTCAAAATGATGGGGGGACCATCGGTTGATCTATAAGGAGTCTATACGCTGGGGTCTTCCGTGGTCCCTCTTGTTAGGAGGAAGCCTATGGCCCGACGGTACGACGTCATTGTCATCGGGGCCGGCCACAACGGCTTGGTAGCGGCCGCTTATCTGGCCCGGGCCGGCCGATCCGTCTGTGTCCTCGAGCGTCGGCCTGTCCTCGGCGGGGCTTGCACGACCGAGACCCTCTGGGGCCAGTACCGGGTCTCGACGGCGGCTTACGTTTGTGGCCTCTTGCATCCGAAGATCGTCCGAGACCTGGAATTGTCCCGTCACGGCTTTGAAATCCTCCGCCGGGACCCCAGTTCGTTCACGCCTCTGCCGGACGGCGGCTACCTCCTACTGGGGACCGACCCAGCGCTCAACGCCGAGCAGATCCAGCGCTTCTCCCGTCGGGACGCCGAGGCCTTCGAACGCTACGAGGCGGCCCTGGACCGACTGGGTCGCTTCGTCGAACCCCTCCTGACGACCGTCCCACCGAGGTTCCCGGACGGTCGCCTCTTGGACCTGCCGGTGTATTGGAGGCTCCTGGCTCGAGTCCTGCGGCTCCCACCGGTCGAACGACTTCTCCTGAGTCGGCTTCCGATGGCCAGTGCCTGGGACGTCCTGAGCGACTGGTTCGAGAGCGAGCCCCTGAAAGTCACGTTGGCGACGGACGGTGTCATCGGCTCGGCCCTCAGCCCGACCCGGCCGACGACGGCTCTGGTCCTGTTTCATCACGTGATGGGGAGCATCACGGGACGGCGGGGCGTCTGGGGTTACGTGCGGGGGGGCATGGGAGCGCTCAGCGAGGCCATCGCCGCCGTCGCCCGTCGGTACGGGGCGGTCATCCAAACGAATGCCGAGGTCCAGACAGTCCTCGTGCGGAACGGTCGGGCCGCGGGGGTCGTCCTGGCCGATGGGACAGAGATCGAAGCCCGAGTCGTCTTGTCGAACGCGGACCCCAAGCGGACGTTTCTGCGGTTGGTCCCTCGCCAAGTCCTACCCGCTGATTTCGTCGACCGCATCGAACGGCTTCGGATGAGTGCCGCCTCGATGAAAATCAACCTGATCGCTGACGGCTTACCGAACTTCCAATGCCTGCCGGGGGATCGGCCCGGGCCGCATCATCGTGCGACGATCCACCTCTGTCCATCGTTGGACTATCTGGAACGGGCGTTTGCCGACTTCGCCCAAGGCCGACCCTCGGAGCGGCCGATGGTCGAGATGTGCATTCCGTCGGTCCTAGACGAGACGCTGGCCCCGGACGGTCGGCACGTCGTTTCCCTGTTTGTCCAGTACGCCCCCTACGAGCCGCCCGGCGGCTGGGCGATTTGGAAGGACGAGTTGGTCCGACGGGTCCTCGACGTCATCGATGAGTATGCACCCGGATTCTCCTCCCGTATCTTGCACTGCCAGGCACTATCGCCTCAAGACCTGGAGGAAGTGTGGGCCCTGACGGGAGGGAATATCTTTCATGGGGACCTGATACCGGACCAGATGTTCGTGTTTCGACCCGTGGCGGGCTGGGCCCAGTACCGAACACCGCTGCCGGGCCTATACTTATGCGGGGCTGGGGCACATCCCGGGGGCGGAGTCATCGGGGCGGCCGGTCACAATGCGGCCCAAGCCGTCTTGCGGGACCGATCGGCGCATAGCTCATAGCCTGCGGCTCGGGGTCGACGAGCCGATACGGGACTATGGGGGGTTCAGGGCCCAGAGGGGGCCGCCGATGAGTTCCAGACAACGGGCGTCCAGGAGCCGACGGGTGACCTTCCAGAGGGCGTCGTCGAGCATCGACACGTAGGCCCCCTGCATCTCGCAGAGCCGCCGGAGTTCCGTCTCTATGCCATCGAGGCTCAAGCGAAGGGCATCTTCCTGAATGCCCTCGTCGAAGGCAGCGACCTCAAAGACAGGCACACGTTCGCCGTACCCCGTGTGTCGGCAGACCGGACAGCCTTCCCCGGCGTAGCCCCATTCGTAGCCATCTTTCTGGGCGACGGGCGGGAGCTTCACGCGACGGCTACAGTTCGAACAGGGCCGTCGGAGGAGCCGCTGGGTCGAGACCAACCGGAGGGCGACCAAGACCGTATGGAAGACCGACTGCCGGGTATCGGCCGGGTCGACCAAGAGGTCGACCAACCGGCGGACGACCTGGAAGGCCGTGTTGGCATGGACGGTCGTCAGGACCATATGGCCCGTCAGGGCGGCTTCCAGGGCCGCCCGGGCCGTTTCCCGGTCTCGGACCTCGCCGACGAGGATGATGTCCGGGTCCTGTCGAAGGAAGGCCCGAATGGCGGCCGAGAAGGAGAAAGCCGGTAGGACGCTGACCTGTTTGATGCCCGGAAGGTGATACTCGACGGGGTCTTCGACGGCGCAGACATTGAGGTGGTCCAAGTCGAGCTGGCGGAGGGTCGCATAGAGGGTCGTCGTCTTGCCGGAGCCGGTCGGCCCCGAGAGGATGACCATCCCCCACGTGCCCCGGGCGCCGGCTTGGACGGTACCCTGGAGGAGGGCGTACGCCTTCCCGAGGAGGCCGATCTGGTTCAATGCTCGGTCGATCACACCCTTCTCCAGGAGGCGGATCTCGACGAACTCGCCCACGTCGCCCCGAGCGCCGGGCACGGCGGCCGGTATGATACTGACGCGACAGTCGGTCGTCTGACCCGTCTTTTCGTCCCGGACCGTGAAGGCGCCCTTTTGTTCCGTCAGGGCCCGCTCGGCCCGGATGCCGGCGACCGACTTGACGGCCAGGGCGATGGCCTCCCAGTCGTCGGCGTTGAGTCGTGCGACCGTCTGGAGCGTGCCTCCAATCCGAAGGCGTACACGGGTGACGTCGCCCAGGGGTTCGACGTGGATGTCGCTGGCGCCGCGGTCCAAAGCGAGCCGTACCAGTACACGCGCCGTGTCCCGACCAGTCCGGACGGCCTGTCGGAGGAGGTCGAGCTCTTCGCCTTGCAGGACCTCGACGGCATGTCGAGCCGGTCGGATTTCGGCCGGCACGATGGCCCTTCCCTCCGACCCCCAGTACAGGAGGTCGACCAGGCGCTCCTCGGGGACTTCCCCGTCCAGGACGCGGAGTTCCAGTAAGAACGTGGACTCTCGCAGGGCATAAGCGGCGATGAAGGCTTCTAAGTCGGCTTCCTCGGGAAGGCCAGCGAGGCCGACCAGGACCCGATGAGGGGGTCCGAGGGACGTGAAGATGGGGAGCAAGCCCGTCTGAAGAGCCCGAGGGGCGTCCCAGTGGGAGCGGAGTCGTTCCGGGAGAGGCCGGGGACGCAAGACTCGCGTGGGAATGACCGGCAAGCGGAGCCATCGGGCCAGGACTCGGCGGGCCCA
>JANXAA010000240.1 GCA_025061865.1 Acidobacteriota bacterium
GGCACCGGTGGGGGCTTCAAGACGGCGAGCCGGCCGTCATCGTCCTTCCGACAGATGTCACCTTTTTTCTGGCCCTGTGGGGAATTCTCCTCGGTCGGGGCATCCCGGTCCCCGTCTATCCGCCGGTCCGGCTCCACCGCATGCAAGATTACGGGGTCTACGTGCGTCATGTTCTCGAAAACTGCCAGGCCCGACTGATCGTGACGGATCGGACGCTGGCGGCTTTCCTGCGGTTCCTCCGGGCCGAGCCGGCCGGGTACACTTTCGTGACCGTCGAGGACCTCCCGTCGGGACCGGCCCTTTCCCAGCCCCTGGAGGTCGGACCGGACGATACGGCCCTTCTGCAGTACACGTCGGGCTCGACGGCCGCGCCGCGAGGCGTCCAGCTACACCACCGTCACTTGGTCGCCAACATCCTGGCGATGGGCCACCACGTCGGTCTCTTGGACAGCGATGCGGCTGTTAGCTGGCTCCCTCTGTATCACGACATGGGCCTCATCGGGATGGTCTTGGGAACACTGTTCTGGGGACTCCCCTTGTACGTGTTCTCACCTCTCGAATTTGTCCGTCGGCCCGTTTACTGGCTCCGGTCCATCGCCCGCTACAGGGCGACGATCTCGGCCGCCCCCAATTTTGCATACGGCGTCTGCGCGACGAAGCTTCGAGACTTCGAGCTGGAGGACCTGGACCTCACGTCTTGGCGTGCCGCTCTTTGCGGGGCTGAGCCTATCTTGGCGGCCACCATCGAGGAATTCATGCGGCGTTTTCGGCCTTACGGCTTCCGACCTGAGGCTTTCATGGCTGCTTATGGACTGGCCGAGAACACTTTGGCTGTCACGATGGCTCCCGTCGGCGAGGGCCTTCGCGTAGACCGGGTCGATCGGAGGGTTTTCGAGGTCCAACGGCGGGCCGTTCCGACGAATGCACCGGATACCTCGGTTATACCGTGGGTCGCCTGCGGGGTCCCGATCCCGGATACGGAGGTCCGCATCGTCGACGCAGGGGGGCGTTCCCTGCCAGAGCGGCACGAAGGCACGATCCTCGTCCGGAGTCCTTCGGTCATGGCCGGCTACTATCGGAATCCGCAGGCGACGGCCCAGGTCCTGCGGGACGGATGGCTTGACACGGGAGACCTGGGCTACATGGCCGACGGGTATCTCTATGTGACGGGCCGTCAAAAGGAGCTCATCATTCGAGGGGGTCGGAACTACTATCCCCAGGACATCGAGCAGGTCGTCCAGACCGTCGAGGGCATTCGGCGGGGCAACGTCTGCGCCTTCGGCATTCCCGACGAGCGGGAGGGGACCGAGCGGATTGTCATCATCGCGGAGACGAGGGTGCAGGACCCCGCTCGGTGGGCCCGCATCGAAGCCGACGTCCGAGAACGGGTCCTCCGGGAGGTCGGCGTCCCCGTCTCGGAGATCCGGCTGGTCCCACCGGGGACCCTTCCGAAGACGACCAGTGGGAAGCTCCAGCGGGTGCAGTGTCGGCAGGCGTATCTGGCCGGCAAGGTCCGGCCCGTCCAGCCCAGGAGCGTGCGCCGCCCGACCCCGTTGCGGTGGCTTCAAGCCGGCTGGCGCCGCCTGCGGCGCCTCTTCCGGCGTTCTCCGTAGACAGCGGGATCCTCATAGGACCTGTTTATCGTCCCGGGAAACCCAACGGCTGAATTTCCGAACTCCCCGGTTAGATATACACGTCATCTACGAAACTCTGGCCGGGTCGGAGGCGGCGGGCGACGACGATGAAGGCCGTGTGGGCGACCATGAAGTGGGCCGGTCGCACGCTGTGGCCCTTCACGTTCCAGGGCCGGACGAGGACCTCCAGGACCTCGATGGATCCGTAAAGGTTCGAGGCCCGGAGCCACTCGACCGTCTCCTGGACTTGGGGGACGGTCGGGCTAATAGAAACGAGGATCCCGCCCGGCCGGAGGGCACCCGTGGCTACAGGAAGCCCTTCCGTCGGCGTGGGCAAGTCCAAGAAGGCCCGGTCGAAGGACTCGGGCTCGACCTGCGCTCGAGCGATGTCCTCGTTGTGGATTTCGTGGTTTTCGGGGATGGACCCCAGCCAGCGCTCGATGTTGCGGACGGCCCGCCGGATAAAGTCCGCCCGAATCTCGTAGGAGACGAGCCGACCCGTCGGCCCGACGGCCCGCAGGATGACCATGGCCAGGGCTCCCGAGCCGAGGCCCGATTCCAAAACCCGTGCGCCCGGATAGAGGTCGCCCCACATGGCCATGACGGCCGAGTCCTTGGGGTAGACGACCTGGGCGTGGCGGGGCATTTGGAGCAGGTAATCCCGGAGGGTCGGCCGGAAGACCAGCAGGGGGTGGCCCTTGCTGGACCGGACGGCCGTGCCCTCGGTCTGTCCAAGGATGGCGTCCATCGGGACCGACCCCAAGTGGAACGTAAAATTCTGGCCGGGCTCCAGACGCGTCAGGTAATGCCGCCCCTTGGCATCGATCAAGAGGACCCACTCGCCAGCTTGGAGGGGACCCCTTCGTGGAAGGGTCGCCCCGTCGGACGCCGACGGCCTCGGGTCGTCCCGTCGGGCGGACCAACGGCGGGCAAAAGCCGACCAAGCCTTCCGGAGGCCCTCCGGGAAGGACTCGGGCAGGTCCCCCGTCAGGATGGCCCGGTAGAGGTCGGGATCCTCCAGAGCGACTAAGCGCCGGAGCGGCGTCCAGTCGGACCAACCCTGGGCCTGGCAGGCGCTGAGAAAGGCCGTCAGGAAGATCTCGACTTCGGTCCGGCTCCGTCGGCCGGCTTCATACAGGAGTTCCTTCCAGACGACTGCTTCGTCCGGGGGTGACGCTTCTGCCGATTCGAGTGTCGAAGGCTGTTCTCGGTCCGTCATCGCTGAACCATGACGACAGAATGCCTGCTCTTGCCCCCGCTCGCTAAATCGGGACTTAGGTCTCGTATCCCGAGACCCGACACTCGGAACCTATTCGTATATGCAGACCCCCGCTCTAGCGAGCGGGGCTGGGATTCGAAGACCCCGGTCTAGCGAGCGGGGTTGGGATTTGAGGCCCCCTATAGCGAGCGGGGTCTGGGACTGTCGTATTCCTAAGACCCAGGACTTAGCACCTGGGACCTGCTGCATCGTCAGGCTCGCCGGGCGTAGCGGCGGCCCGGCAGGCTGATGATAGCACCCCGGAGCTCCAGTTCAAAGAGGGCCTCATACAGGCATTCCGCGTCGAGACCGACCTGGCGGGCCTGTGCGAGGAGCTGTTCGATGCCGACGTCCCCATCAGCCGGAAGCCAGGCGAGCAAGCGTCGTTGGGTCTCATCGGCGGGTCCGGCTTCGGCCGCTGTCAAGGCGGGCGTCGTCTCGGGCCACCGCAGGCCCTGGGACCAAGCGACCGGCAGCGACCGGACGACGTCCCGCCAGTGGAGGACCACGTGGGCCAGACCTTGCTGGATGAGATAGTTCGTCCCCAGGCTGGTCTCCTGAAAGACCGACCCGGGTACGGCCATGACCTCGCGGCCCTGGGCGAGAGCCCACCGGGCCGTGTTCAGGGCCCCGCTTCGGGGCGGCGCTTCGACGACGAGGACGCCCGGCGCCAGGCCGCTGATGACCCGATTCCGGATGGGGAACAGTTCTGGTCGGGGCGGCGTATCGGGCGGATACTCACTGATCAGCGTGCCGCCCGCCTGGAGGAGTCGTTCCCGCAGGGTCCGGTGTTCCCGGGGGTACGTGACGTTCAACCCATGCCCCAGCACAGCGGCCGTGTAGCCACCCTTCTCGATACATAGCTGATGGGCGACGGCGTCGACGCCGACGGCCATCCCGCTGACGACCCCGACGCCCGCCGCGATCAGAGGCTCCAGGAGGAACCGCACGACGTTCTTCCCGTAAACGGTCGCCCGTCGGGACCCTACGACGGCCAGAAGGGGCGTCTCCGGTAGGGGCCACCGACCCTGGGTCCATAAGACAATGGGCGGCGACCCGATAGCCTTCAGGAGGGACGGATACGTGGGGTCAGCGATCGAGACGATCCGATAGCCCCGACGGACCGAGTCTCGCAGACATCGTTCGGCCGACTGCCATAGGGAAGCCGCCCGGAGGCGGGCCTGGAGGCCAAGCGGCACGGCAGTGTCCGTCCGCCTCAATTCGGAAGGCCGCCTGACCCACCCGAGGACTTCATGGGTCCGGCCCCGCAG
>JANXAA010000241.1 GCA_025061865.1 Acidobacteriota bacterium
GCGAGACTCTCCGAACCGTCCCCCGGGCCGTGGTCTATAGTCTGAGGTCTCCTTCTGAGGAGATATCCAAGTCATATTAGGGCAGGCCGTGACGGTCTGCAAAGTCGATCAGGGCTGTCAGGGCATTTTCTAAGACGGCCTCGGATGTGGCAAAAGAGAGCCGCAGGTATCCCGACGTTTGGAAGGCTTCTCCCGGGACAGTCGCCACGTGGGCTTCTTCCAAGAGCCGCAAGGCCAGGCCGACATCGTCCGTCTCCAGGGCCTGGAGCCACTCTTGGACGTCGACCCACACGTAGAAAGCGCCCCGGGGCATGTAGGGGCGAAGGCCGGGCCGTCGAGCCAGTCGGTCATAGAGCCAACGCCCCCGTCGTTCATATGTCGCCCGGATCGACTCGACGACGTCGGGTGGGATCTGGAGGGCGGCTAGGGCGGCCCACTGACAGATCGACGTCGGATGAGACGTGCTGTGGCTCTGGACCGTCGTCATGGCGGCGATCCAAGTTTCCGGCCCGACGGCCCACCCGACCCGCCAGCCCGTCATAGAGAAGGTCTTCGAGAAGGTATGGACAGACAAGACCCAGGGCCGCGCCTCGGGGATGAGCTGGAGGGGATGCCAGTGACGATGTGAGGGAAACGTCAAGTCCCCATAGCACTCGTCGAACACGAGGAAGATCTCCCGTTCCACGCTCCACTCCACGATCGCTTGCAGGGCCTCCGGTCGGAGGACCTGCCCCGTCGGGTTGTGGGGCGTGTTAAGGATCAGGGCCCGCGTGCGGACCGTCCGGTATCGGTTTAGGTCGTCGACCGTCGGGAAGAAGTCGTGGCCTGGCGAGGTCGGCACGAATACGGGGACGCCGTCGGCCAAGCGGACTTGCTCGTAAAAGGAGACCCAGCAGGGCGTGGGGATCAGGACCTCATCCCCCGGATTCAGGAAAGCCATAAAAAAGTTATAAAGTGCTTGTTTACCGCCTGAAGTGACGATGACCTGAGAGGGACGGATCTCTACGCCCAGGCGGGCCGTCTCCCGCTGGGCGAGGGCCGTCCGCAGTTCCCGGATACCGGCCGGGGCTGTGTACCGCGTGTGGCCTGCCCGCATGGCTTGGAGCGCCGCTTCTTGAATGGGCACCGGTGTCGGAAAGTCCGGCTCACCGGCTGTCAGATTCCAGATGGAAATGCCTTGCCGTTGCAGAGCCTGGGCCCGCTCGTTCATCTCCATCGTGCGGGCCGGCTGGACTCGTCGAAGCCGCTTTGCTAGCATAGCTCCACTCCGTCTCAGGGCAGCGGTGACTCTACAGACGGGACGAGGCATTAGGATAGGAATGCAAGATGTAGGATGCAAGATGAGGTCTTGGGTCCCAGGTGCCGGGTCCCGGTCCATGGGGGTCGGTCCTGGGACCTGGGTGTATGGTGCGGGGGAGCGGACTTCACGGCCGGAATGCCAATCTCGACACCCGGTGCCTGAGGCCTGAGACCCTATGCCCCGGAGGCCCGTCGATGGACCTCTTTTGGTTGATTTTCATCGCCTTAGTGCTGTGGCCCAACGTCGCCCGTCGACTCCTGGAATTCCAGCGCCAGCGGCTCATCCGCCAACTGGAAGTCCAGCGGCAGTCCCGGGTCGTCGTCATGATCCATCGGCAGGAGACGATGAGTTTCCTGGGGTTCCCCGTATACCGCTACATCGACATCGAGGACTCGGAAGCCATCCTACGGGCCATCAAGATGACGGACCCGGACATGCCCTTAGACCTGATCTTGCATACACCAGGGGGCGTCCTCTTGGCGGCCAGTCAAATCGCCCGGGCCCTGAAGCGACATCGGGGGAAGGTCACCGTGTTTGTCCCCCACTACGCCATGTCCGGCGGGACGCTCATCGCTCTGGCGGCTGACGAAATCGTCATGGACGAGAACGCCGTCCTCGGGCCTGTCGACCCCCAATTGGGGCAGTACCCGGCCGCCTCCATCGTCCGGACGGCCCGGACGAAGTCGCCCCAGAACTTGTCCGACCAATTCTGCGTCTTGTTAGACCTTGCGGAGAAGGCGACCCGTCAGGTCGAACAGCTTGTTTTAGAGCTGATTAGCGACAAGCTGCCGTCGGATCAGGCGCAACAATTGGCCCGCCTTCTGGCTGAAGGTTACTGGACACACGACCGGCCTATCACGGTCGAGGAGCTCCGCCGCTGGGGTCTGCCCGTGTCTTGGGACATTCCCCGAGAGATCTATGCCCTCATGCAGCTGTACCCCCAACCGATCCGCCAAGTCCCGACAGTCGAGTACATCCCGATTCCGTACCGTCCAGCTCCCCGAGGTCGGCCGACGGCCGAGGACTGAGCTTAGGTCCGGGGATTGGGTTTTGGGTGTTCAAGGTTTTCAAGGGCCGAGGCCAGGCCTCCCTGGCCTCGGCCTTAAATACCCACTATACTGCGTCTTGTATCTTACATCTTGCATCTTGTATCCTGTTTACAGGATTCATCCCGCATTTCGGAGGTCGGACGATGCGACGGCACCCGTGGATGCCTATGGCTTTGGGGGTCTTTCTGCTGTCGCTGGTCCTAGCCGTGGCCTCGATGGGTCAGGTCTGGCGAGGCAAGGGCCGGGTCAAAGGCCTCGTGACAGACGCTGAGGGAAAGCCCCTCGAGGGCGTGACGGTCCGACTCTGGCACGTCGAGAGTGAGGCCGGCTTTGAGACGAAGACCAACAAGAAGGGCGAGTGGACGGCCGCCTTTATCCGAGGGGGCCAGTGGAACATCGACTTTGAATTGACCGGTTACATGCCTCGCAAGATCAGCGTGGCTTTGAAGGAACTCGGGCCGAATGAAGAGATCCGCATTCAACTTCAGCCAGCGCCGACGGCCGCCCCGGCCGTGCCTCCCGAACTCCTCAACAAGGTCGACGAAGGCAACCGCCTGTTCAGCGAGGGGAAGTATGCCGAGGCCTTAGCCGTATTTGAGAAGCTCGTGCAGGACTATCCCAACACCCGGGTCCTTCACTTCAACGTCGGCAATTGCTACGCCCAGATGGGCCAGTTTGATAAGGCGATTCAGCACTACGAGATGTCTATGGAGGCCCATCCCCGCAAAGACGAGGTCTGGATCGCTATCGGTAGCGCCTACCTCCAGCTCCGCCAGCTTGACAAGGCCGTCCACGCCCTGGAACACGTGAGCCTCGAAAAGATGGAGGACCCCAACCTGTTGTATGACCTCGGCAACGCTTACTTTCTGGCTAATCAGTTGGATAAGGCCATCCCGGCTTTCGAACGGGCCGTCCAGTTGAAGGCGGATTTCACAGACGCCTTATATATGCTTGGTACGGCATATATCGGCAAGGGCGAGAAAGCGAAGGCCAAGGAAGTCCTCCAGAAATACCTGCAGTATGACTCGACGTCGGAGCGAGCCAAGGAAGTCCAGCTCATACTCCGGAGCATCAAGGGGTAGGCTGGCGGGTCGGGATGTCCGCTTACTCGGCGGCGCCCTTCAGCGGCCCTCGGGCCGCCCGACGGATGGCCTGCAGGATACGAAGATACGTCCCGCAGCGGCACAGATAGCCGGCCATGGCCGTCCGGATGTCCGTCTCGGTCGGATGGGGGTTCTGCTGAAGAAGAGCGATAGCTCCCATAATTTGGCCGGCTTGGCAGTAACCGCACTGGGGGACCCTTTCTTCGACCCATGCCCGCTTGACTGGGTGGTCGGCCGGGATGCCCTCGATGGTCACGACCGACCGGCCGGCGACGTCGGAGATGGGCGTGACGCACGAACGCACGGGACGCCCGTCGACGTGGACCGTACAAGCTCCGCATTGGGCGATCCCACAGCCGAACTTCGTGCCCGTCAGGCCCAGGACGTCTCGCAAGACCCATAGGAGGGGCATGTCGGGACTTACGTCAATGACACGCTTGCGACCGTTGACGGTGAGCGTCAGCCTCGCCATCCTCGGCTCCTTATGGAGAAGGCGGTAGGGACCGACCCGGTTAGGTCTTCCGGTCGGATCGGGAGTCGTCGGATGCGGCGGCCCGTCGCTGCAAACACAGCGTTAGCCACAGCCGGGGCGATGCAAGGCACGCCAACCTCGCCGATGCCGCCCGGGGCCGCCCGGCTCTCGACGATGGCCACCTCGACCG
>JANXAA010000242.1 GCA_025061865.1 Acidobacteriota bacterium
AGAAGTGCGCCGGGCGCATGCGCAAATCCTGGTCCTCATCCAAGAAGAGGCGAAGCTGGTTGCTCAGGTCCTCAAAGTGTTTGTTGTAAGGCGTGGCTGTGACTAGGAGCACACGGGGTTCGTTTCGTTCAATGCACTCCTGAATAGCCCGGTAACGTTTACCCTCGCGATTGCGGAGGTTGTGGCTTTCATCGATGATGAGGAGTCGGTAGCGGGGCAGGTTGGGTAGGGCATCTATGACCTCGCCGAGCGAAAGGACGCGCCCGAGAATTTCGTACCGTTCCAGATGCCACTGCCACATCGGCTTGAGCTTGGGCGGGCAGATCACCAGCGTATTGGAACTATCGTCCTCTTGGAAGATGCGCGCGATCGCAACGGCCATCAAAGTCTTGCCCAGGCCGACCACGTCTCCCAGCAACGCCCCGCTGCGACGGTATAAATAATGCGCGGCTAGAGAGACGGCCCTGGCCTGAAAATCCAAAAGCGGTGTACCTTTCTCTTCAAAAATTTTGGGCAGCTTGAACTCGCGCTCACCCTGCCGCGCTTCCTGACTCAAGTAGTAGGCCATTTTCAGGTATACCAAGTATGGGCGCACGTTCTCTTGGCATACCCAGCTTTGCTCGATGAGCTGAGCCAGATCATCCGTCAGGTCAACGGCAAGAGGATCATTCCAGAACTTCTCAAACCACTGCTGAAGCTTGTTCGCTGCATCCTGCTCAACGACATCCACATTCAGTTCGCCCTGTCCGGTCAGTCCGGGATAGGTGAAATTGCTGCTGCCGACGAAAGCAATCAGAGGCGCTATGGGATCTTCCCGTTGGACGAGGTAGAGCTTGGCGTGGAGAGGGTGGCGGAGATACGATTTCACTCTGACTTTGCGGGACCGCAGTTGTTCCAAGAGCCTGCGCAGGGTCGTTTCGGCTTCCCGCGACGGGACGCCGAATTCCAGTTGACGTTTAAAGCTTTCGGTGATCTGGCCCTTGAGGGGTGCGATGCGCCCGCCATCAATGCTCGGCGGGGGCCGCACTCCCTGCAATTCCCGCATGACCTCTTCAGGAGGCCGATGCATCCCGACCAAGATACGACAGCAGGAGTCGTCCTGGCCGGAGAATTTCTCTATCCAATCGGCCAGCGCTTTCCACCCACGCAGATGGAAATAGGCCACGCAGAAAGCAGCGGCGCGGGCCTTTTCTAAAGCCCGTCGAAGCCCGTCCAATAAGTTCTGTTCAACGTTATCGTAAATGTTCGGCACGGACGTCCCCTCAGGGCCTCAGTCTCATCAGGACGGCTTTGTAGGGGTCATGGCACCGCACCAGCCCCATCGCCCGGCCACAGGGCGTTCTTACCCCCCGCGTCGGCTTGTCTGTTCAGGCCGGGTGCGGCGGTTCCATCGATCATTATCATTATCGTCGGGTTTATTCGTAGCCGCAATCATCCGTCACCGGCCTCTGGGCCGGGGGATGCCGCATCGTGGGGACGTCTGGGGCCTTCTCCCCGTTAGAGCCTCTTCACAGACGATTATTACCTCATCCGTGGGTCATCTTACGGCGACTTGGCGGCGCCACAGACGACGGTAGAGGGCACAGCGCCGCAGGAGTTCGTCGTGGGTTCCCTCGTCGACGATGCGGCCCTTATCCATGACGACGATACGGTCGGCCAATCGAAGCATGGACCACCGGTGACCGATGAGGATCATCGTACAGGTCCCCTTCAGTTCGGCGAGGGCCGCCTGGATGTGGCCTTCTGACTCGCTGTCGAGGGCTGACGTGACTTCGTCTAAGACGAGGACGCGGGGTCGCCGCACGAGGGCCCGGGCCAGGGCGATCCGCTGGGCCTGACCGCCGGAGAGGCCTGTCGCTTCCCCGCCAATGATCGTCTGGTAGCCCTCCGGCAGTTGCAGGATGAACTCGTGAGCGTGGGCCTGTCGGGCCGCTCGGATGACGTCGTCCCCGGTCGCTTCCGGCCAGCCGTAGGCGATGTTGTTGAAGACAGTGTCCTCGAAGAGGAAGACTTCTTGGGGAACCCACCCGACGTGGGTCCGAAGCTCTCGCAGACGCAGGGTCCGGACGTCGTGACCGTCCAGGTAGACGGCGCCTTCCGTTACGTCCATCAGACGGGGGATCAACTGGGCCAGCGTGGATTTGCCGGCTCCGCTGGAACCGATAATGGCGACCGTCTCGCCGGCGGCGACCGAGAGGTTTACGTCGATCAGGGCCGGCGTCGACCTGCCGGGGTACCAGAATCCGACGCCCTCGAACCGAAGTTCGCCCCGGGCGACCGGCAGGGCGGCAGGAGTCGCTGCCTCAGGTAGGCGGAGGTCGTAGTGCAGGACCTGTTCGATGCGGTGGGCGGCTGTAGCCGTCTGTTGGAGGAGGTCGTTCAGCTTGCTTAGGCGTCGGAGGGGTGTGTAAACCATCAGCATGGCTGCCACGAAGGACGTGAAGCCGCCTGGCGTAAGGTTCCCCCATCGGATCTGATAGGCCCCGTAGACGATCAACCCGAACAGGGCGATGCCCAAACAGACCTCGACGATGGGGGCGTGGAGGGCATTCCAGAAGACCCACCGACGCTGAAGCCGAAGCAGGGCGTCGGTCTTCTGTTCGAATTGGCGTCGCTCCCGGGCCTGGCCCCAGTACGCCTGGATGACCCGCAGGCCCTGCAGGACTTGATGAAATCTGTGGTTTAGGTCCCCGACGGCTCCATGGAATTGCTCCGTGATCCGGCGGAGTCGATGACCGATGACGACCAAGGGGACGACGAGGAGGAGAACGGCGACCAAGGTGATTAGGGCGAGCCTCCAGTTAAGCCAGAAGATATACAGGACTATGGCGATGGCCTTGAAGCCCTCCAGGATGACGTCTATAAAGACTTCCGTGATGCCCTGCTGGAGGACCGTTCCATCATGGGTCATCCGGCTCGAGAGTTGGCCCGACGGGAACCGCCGGAAGAACGAGGTGGGTTGTTCGAGGACGTGAAGGAACAAACGACGACGCACGTCATAGACGACCCGGGCCCCGATAGTCCGGCTGACGGCTGTACTGTGGTACATCGCCAGGGCCCGGACGACGTAAATCAAGAGGACCGCCCCTACCAGGGTCGGAAGCCGCCGGAAATCGAGCTGGATGATCAGCGTATCCATGACCCACCGGATCAAGTACGTCATGCCGGCATTGGTCGCCCCGACGAGGGTCATCAAGAGGACGAGGCCGGCCATCGCTGGCCGGTAGGGTCGCACGTATCGGTACAGGACCCGGAAGTCGTCCCGCCAACGTCGTGCCGTGGCCATCTTTTCGTCCCGATGCGCCATGGGCTATTCGCCGTTCGTTGCAGTCCACCGGGCCCGTAGGCCCATCATCTGACGGTAGTGGGAGCCGGCCCAGTAAATACGGTCGCAGGCGGGACACTGGTAGAATCGCCGGTGATGGCGCCACACGTAGTCGGGCACGATGTGCCGCACGAGGTCTCGCTGGACGGGTCGAATCGGTGCGTTGCAGACAGCGCAACGGGCAAACCAAGGGAGGCTGTCAGGGTCCAGGCGAAGACCACTACAGACTTCGGGGAATTGCTCAGCCAGCCGGTCCGCCCGCACGAAGAGGGCCGGGACGTGCGTCCGCTGAGCCCGCTGATACAACAGCCGGTCCCGTGTCAGGAGGACCCGTTGTTCTCGAACGGCCAGCCGCAAGAGGTGATCGTCGTCCCATGCGGGATCGTAAGCCACATCCAGACCGGCCAGCCGAAGCCACCGAGCCAGACGGCCCAGCATCACGTCCGCAACCAGGCGGGGCCACGCGTTCATAGAGACCTGCTAGCCTGCCCGTGTGGGTAGAGTCTAAGGAAGGCCGCCGGGTCTATCAATGGTAACGCAGATAGACGGGTCAGCCGACGGGCAAGTAGGAAAGAGCTACCCAGGCCTCAGGGTCCTGAACACCAGCGGCATCCGCAACGTCCGACCCGATGGACGCCCGTGAGCCTCTCCGAGCTACCTCAGAGGATTCCGGGTGTGGGGGCTATCGTAGGATTCACGCCGGTAGGTCTACGGCCAACTTGTCGATTGGTCCATAGGCGGCGACTCATTCCAGTCGGAATCGAGCCCCGAAGAACCACCGGACCTGCT
>JANXAA010000243.1 GCA_025061865.1 Acidobacteriota bacterium
TTTCTGAATAAATATATGTATTTTTATAAACTTTTAGGATTCCCGTGGCGCCTAATTGATGTAAGGCCTGCAATAGGTCCGGGATATGATACTCTCCCAGTCGACCTTGTATTTCCATTCGATGCCTCTCCCTTAGAGCAGCCTCCCGATATGAGGGCAGACCCATGAAAACCGGATTTAAACACAAGATACGACAACAAGAACTGAGTCCCGGGAGGCGAGCCCGTTCGGGACTCGGGCATCCCCACCCAGGTCTTTCATGGCTCGACCCCCGTTTCATGATAGCTTTCAGAGCGACGGATTTCCAGGACCGGCCGAGGACCGGTGGGCCGGCCCAAGTCCGGGCGCTCCCGACGGGCTTTCAGGGCCTTCTCGATGAGCTGGGCTCGAAGCTGGCGGACCGTCTCCCGGGCCTTCAGGTCTTCGGCCCGGTCGAAGTACCGGCGGCCATCGATCCACGTCTGCTCGGCGTGCGTGTCGGGTGCAAAGGGATGGCCGCTCCAGATGACGAAGTCGGCGTCCTTGCCAGGCTCGAGGGAACCGACCCAGCGGTCTATGCGGAGTTGCTTGGCCGGATTCAGTGTTACGAACTTAAGGGCCTCCTCTTCGGGGAGGCCGCCGTACTTGACAGCCTTGGCAGCCTCCCAGTTGAGCCGACGGGCGAGCTCGTCGCTATCACTGTTGAATGACACGACGACGCCCTGGCTCCACATGAGGGCCCCATTGAAGGGGATGGCGTCGTAGACCTCGATCTTGTAGGCCCACCAATCGCTGAAGGCCGAGGCGCCGGCCCCGTGCCGGGCCAAGGCATCCGCGACCTTATAGCCTTCCAGGATGTGCTGGAAGCACTGGACTCGGAAGCCCAAGTCCTCGGCCAACCGGATCAGCATCAGGATCTCGTCCTGTCGGTAAGAGTGCGCGTGGATGAAGCGCTTGCCGTCGAGGATCTCGACGAGGGCCTCGAGCTCGAGGTCCCGTCGCGGCGGGACGAGCCGGGTCTTGTCCTTGGCCTTCAGATAGGCCTCCCAGGCCCGTTTGTAGTCGAGGGCCGCCTTGAAGCGGTCTCGGAGGATTTGCTCGACGCCCATCCGACTCTGGGGATAGCGGGTCGACGGCGTCGGCAGGTTGCTTTGCTTGACGTTCTCGCCGAGGGCGAACTTAATCGTCGGCGGGGCTTCTCGGAAGATGAGGTTTTGGGGGTCATTGCCCCAGCGGAGCTTGATGACCTGGCTCTGGCCGCCGATGGGGTTCGCCGAACCGTGCAGGAGAAGGGCTGTCGTTAAGCCTCCGGCCAACTGCCGGTAGATATTGATGTCATCTGGGTCGATGACGTCCTGGATTCGGACCTCGGACGTGATGGTCTTTCCGAATTCGTTGACGCCGCCGGCGATGGCCGTATGCGAGTGGGCGTCGATCAGGCCCGGTGTGACGTGCTTGCCCGTCGCGTCGATGACGATGGCCCCGGGGGGTGCCACCAGGTTCGGGCCGACGGCCTTAATCTTGCCTCGCTCGACGAGCAGGTCGGCGTTGCGAAGTGTCCCCTGCGGCCCGACGGTCCAGAGGGTGGCATTTTTGACCAGGACATACGCCGGCTGGGGTGGGACCGGCTCAGGTCGGCCATAGGCCTCAAAGGGGTAGACGACAGTCGCCGTCGCCGGTGAGTCCTCGATGGCCTCTTCCGGCTTCTTTGGAGGGGCACTGCTCTCGGCCCTAAGGGGGGCCGTCTCGACTTCGGGTCGATACGGTGCCGTGCGGGTCGCCTGCCAGGAAAAGGCCGTCCCGTCGGACCAGAAGCCCGTCCCGTCCATGCGGTCGCCCAAGACGACGCCGGTCATCTGGACAAGGCCCTTATCGCCCAGGGCTTCGCCGGGCACGACGAGGGTGAAACGATCTAAAGCGTAGGCCGCCCGGCGGGCTGGGGTCTTCTGGGTATCGTGTTGGATTTCGGCCTGGAGCTGGTCCAATGAGCCTCGGACGACGAGCGTACGCGTGACCGGGGCGTCGCCCTTCGAGACCTCCAGACGCCATTCACCCCGGGGCTCCTGTTCGGGCAAGGGCTTGACGTCGTACTGCCGGCCCTCGACCCAAACTTCTTGAATCGTCGTCTTCGGGTCGAGGGGATCACCGTCGCTGACGATAAAGTTGGCGATCTTGCCAGGTTCCAGAGTCCCCAGGCGGTCGGCGACGCCCAAAAGCTGGGCCGGGACGGTCGTCAAAGCCGCCAAGGCCCGGTCTTTGGGGAGACCCCTTCGGATGGCGCGGTTTAAGGCATTGCGGAAGTCCTCGATGCGGCGGAGACCGTGCGCCGTCAGGGCCAGGGTCACACCGGCATCGGCCAAGCGTTTCGGATTCTCGGGCGCCAAGTCCCAATGCATGAGGTCTCGCAAGGAGACGTTTAGGGCGACGGCCGGGTCCTCGACGGCCGGTGCTTCTGGGAAATGGACGGGCACGATGACAGGCAGGCCCGTCGCCCGGATGAGGTCGACCCGCCGGTATTCGGCACCGCTCCCCTTGATGACGGCCCGCAGGCCGAATTCCTGCACGATGCGGGCCGCGCGCAGGAAATTCCACTCGTCGGAGACCTCCAAGATGACGGGTTGGCGCCTCTGAAGGACGGCCTCGAGGACGGCCAGGGCCGGGGCGTTCTGGGGCCGGGGGACTTGGGGATTCCGCTGGGCGACGGCCAGGGCTTGGGCGTACCACTGAGCGTCATACAGGGTCTGACGAATTAGGGCGATGGCGCCCATCAGGGACGTGGGATAACGAATCTGCTGGAATTCATCGGGTCGCCGAGGGAAGCGAGCCAGGTATTCAAAGGCCAGATGCTGGGCGACGTCCCGGACGAGGATACTATTGTGGGCTTCGCCATCCTGCAGAAGGATGAGCGCACTCTGACCCCGGAAAACGCCGTCTGAGGGGACGACCAGGGCCGCCGTGAAACCGACTGAACGGTACTTCTTGATTTGCTCGGCATCCCATAAGGGCCGCTCGGCTACCGACCGCTCGGGTAGGACCCGGGCGTTCCAGTGGGTCGGCTTCCAGTCCTTGAAGGCGTCCTTCTGCAAGATCGACGGCGCGTAGGCATCGATCCAGCCCGGTGTGACGGTCCGGCCTTTCAGGTCGTAGACGACGGCGTCTGGCGGGACGGGCACCTGCGGCCCGACGGCCTCGACCCGACCGTTGCGGACGACCAAGGTGGCGTCGTCCAGCGTGCGACCCGGGGCGACCGTGATGCGGGCGTGGGTCAGGGCGAAGACGTTGGGCGTCTTCTCATGCAGGGCGACCGTCGGGTTCGTCGAGACGACCGACTGAGCCGGGGCTCGGGAGATGCCCCCGATACTTGAGAGGAGGAAAGCGATCATCACGATGGATGGGGTCCAAGTCGGGAAATGCTGTCGGTTCATGGGTAAACCCCTCCGGAAGCGTTTCGAGAATCCCCTTCGAAGGTCGCTCAACTAATAACGTCAGGGATCCAGATTAGGTTTCCGGTACGGAGATACCGTCGGGATCGTAAAGGACGCTTATCCTTGCGCTCTATGTCAGGCTCGACGGGCGCCGCCCCCGGCGAACCTATCTGGTGGCCCCAGGGCGAAAGGCCTGGAAACAGGTTCGACGGGTTTCAGCGTAAGGTGCAAGGACTACCTCTCTTTATGTCTGTCCGGTCGACCACACGGCGATAGCCGTGAAGTGACTCGTATGAGCGAAGTCACGCCGATCGTTAAGACGCACGACGGTCTCGGATAGGTGCGCAGAGCCTTTAGCTCTCCAGAATTTATGGGAAATTATGGGACCCCTCTGGTGACGACAGGGCCTTTCGCTTACGGGACGTCATCGTCGTCGTACCGGTGAGAGAGACAGTGGCCACCCATTTCCGACCTGAACTGGACATTGGCTGCCGGTATCTATTAGTGTTTTGCCTACAGGTCTACGTTACGTTTTAATTTGATGTAGGCCCAGGCTGGACCGGCCTAAGGTCAGGATGGAGGACGCCGATGCAGGATGCCCGATGCCCGATGCGGGAAGGGGGCGTCCGTCAGGATCCTATCGGCCCCTCTCGGGGGACTCGACCTGCTTATCTGCCGACGGGCTCCTCTGCCGAATG